>JAGVXR010000035.1 GCA_018303645.1 Candidatus Woesearchaeota archaeon | reverse complement strand
ATATCCTTTGCCTTTGCTATTGCAGCCTGTATTTGCTCTTTGTCCATTTAATGCCCTCCTACGCTAGGTAGTCTTATGCGGGTAATATGGAAGTGGAATGTCAGGGGGTTTTTAAATATATGTTTTTAATTTTTAATGGGATTTGCATAAAAACCCCCGCAATGCCCTATTTCACAGCCAAAGACTTCTTCCTCAACGCTTTTCTTAGCCCTGGGCTTCCTTTCAGGTGCTTGAAGAACTCAATCTGCCTTAGCATCTTCAAAGCCTCTTTTTTTGTCCTGTAAGTGCCGAATTTCCTGCCCGTTGTTTCTGACAGGACAGCGTACCTGCCTTTAATCTTTTTTATCATATTCGCTGCATACTATTTATTTTATATAAATATCTTCCCCTTTTATCCCAAATTTTATCTTACACAACCTTTATAAATATTGAATTAACTACAGGCAATAAGGGGTACAATATTTTGGCTAAACGCAAGTCTTTTAAGAGGTTTTTATCCAGCAAAAAGTCGCAGAGTTCTCTGCTGGTGCAGACGCAAAGATTCGGGAAAGAGATGCCAAGTGAGGCGATGCAGAAGCCAGTTTACGATATTCTTAACACTGTTAATTCCCCAAAAGACATCAAAAGACTTGGCAGCTGGCAGCTCAAGATGCTTGCCAGCCAAATAAGGCAGAAGATTTTAGAGACAGTTTCCAAAAACGGCGGGCACCTTGGCAGTCCATTGGGAGCTGTTGAATTGATGCTGGCAGTTCATTACGTATACAATGCGCCTTACGACAAGATTGTAATAGACACAGGGCACCAGAGCTACCCGCACAAGCTTATCACAGGAAGAAGAGAAAATTTCCATACCTTGAGGCAGTACAAAGGAGTTTGCGGCTTTTGTAATATCTTTGAGTCAGAGTATGATGTTTTTGGAGCCGGGCATGCCTCGACTGCCATCTCAGCTGCGCTTGGCATAGCAAAAGCCCGCGACTACCAGAATAAGAAGCACAATGTTGTTGCAATTGTTGGAGATGGCGCAATAACAGCAGGGCTGGCATTCGAGGGCCTGAACAATTTGGGAGCGTCAAAAACAGACATGCTGGTTATTTTGAATGACAACAGGATGAGCATCTCGCCTAATGTAGGCGCTATTTCCGACTACCTAAACAGGATAGTGCTGCGCCAAGGCTATTTTAAATTAAGGAAAAAAACCAGAAGCCTGCTGGAAAAGATACCTGGAATTGGATTAGAGGAGGTTGACAAGGTTTTCAAGATGCAGGAAAGGCTGAGGACCATCACAAGCGAAGGGGTGTTCTTTGAAAGCCTTGGCTTCCAGTATTTCGGCCCTATCGACGGGCACAACGTTGACGACATTATACTGGCTTTGCGGAATGTCAAGCACTTAAAAGGGCCTGTTTTGCTGCACGTAAAGACAGAAAAAGGAAAAGGCTATGCCTTTGCGGAGAAAGACATTGACAAATTCCATGGAATGTCGCCCTTTGATCCTGTAAACGGGCAGAAATATGTCACAGCAACAAGGCTTACGTACACGGATGCATTTGCAAATGCGCTGATAAGGATTGCGGAAGATGACAAAAGAATTGTCGCAATCACAGCCGCGATGAAGTCAGGAACCGGGTTGAACAAGTTTGAAAAGCATTTTCCTGAAAGAACAATCGATGTCGGAATTGCAGAGCAGCATGCTGTTACTTTTGCTGCCGGGCTGGCAATCTCAGGCATGAAGCCAGTATGCGCAATTTACTCAACATTTTTGCAAAGAGCCTATGACCAGATAGTCCACGACGTATGCCTGCAAAATCTTGGAGTAATATTTGCATTGGACAGAGCTGGATTAGTGGGAGATGACGGGCCGACGCATAACGGGCCTTTTGACATTGCCTACTTCAGGGCAATCCCAAACATCACAATAATGGTTCCCAAAGACGAGAATGAGCTGCAGCACATGCTTTACACTGCAACTTTATTGAAAGGGCCATGCGCCTTAAGGTATCCAAGAGGAAACGGGATTGGAGTTGGCCTGGATTCGGAGTTCAGAAAGCTTGAAATTGGAAAAGGGGAAGTGCTTAAGGAAGGCAAGGACTTGCTGATCATTGGCATAGGGCCGATTTTATACGATGCAATTGATGTTGTTCAAGAGCTTAAGTGCAGTGCAGCAATAATCAATGCTAGGTTTGCAAAGCCTCTTGATGAGGAATTAATTTTAAGATACGCAAAAAAATTCAAAAGAATAATCACTCTTGAGGAAGCGGCAATAAAAGGGGGATTTGGATCTGCTGTGCTGGAGTTATTGAACAAAAGCGGGATAAAATCCAATGTAAAAACCATAGGAATTCCTGATGATTTCATCGAGCACGGCAAGCCCGATATACAGAAGAAGCTTGCAGGAATTGACAAGGAGAGCATCAGAAAGGCAATACAGGAAATACTTGGTAAAAAATAAAAAATTAAAACAGCATAAAACTGATTCAAAATGCCAATTGAAGACGATAGACAAAAAATAATGAGTTTATGGTATAACATTGAGTCCAAGATTAAAGGAGATTTAGCTAATCTTTGGGAAGATAGAAAAGAATTGGGAGAATTAGAAGCTCGTATTGAAGCATTAGAGCCTAAAGTCATTAAACTTTTGGAAGTAATTCCAACATTAAAGAGACATTCACATGAGTATCATGCACGTACAGGTGATTTGATAAAACTGCTTCATCATTTTAGCAAATATGAAATAAATGAATGGATACAAAAAGTTACCTCAGATTTGGATTATTTATCGTCAGAAATAAATCTAGCTAGAGGTGAAGCACATAGAGTTCTGCAAATCAGAGGGCATGTTAAAGAAACTACTCCTAAAGATGATTTTGCTAAGCTAGCTAATGAAAGCTATAAATCATTATTAGCTAATAAACCTTCGCGACTTAATCCATTTTACTTACAAATAAATCCAAAATCTTATGCTGGAGGCGAACTTGCTGAGCTTGTTGGAATATCTTATCTGTTAGATGAAACAAACAATTCTAGTGCTGCTTTTATTGGATTTTATGTACAAGATAATTCTTATGGCTTTTTATTTCCAAATCCAAAAATTGAATATACCGAAGGTATGTCTTTGATTTTTCAGAAATTAACTCGGAATAATGCAAGATTTGAAAAAGAAAAAATTGTATCTGTAAGAATACAACAAACGGATAGTAGATTGTGGAAAGTAATAGATGCGATAGGTTAGAATCTGTTAATTTAAACTAAAAATTATTAAATAATAAAAAATACAAAATAAAAATTTACTCAAAATGCCAATGCATCTTCATCCAAAAATTAAAAAAGCGGAATGCCCGCATAATTCCGAAATCAAAATAACAAAATCAAGCAAGAAAGAATGCGAAGTTTGCGGCGACAAAGAGCATTTGCGCATATGCACGTCATGCGGCAGGGTTTTTTGCTGTGAATCCCACAATGCCCATGACACAGAGCATTTCAGGAAAACAGGGCATCTGATAATAAAGACAATACACTGTGATTATGATTTTACTTGGTGCTACAAGTGCAATGCTTATTTGGAATGAAAAATTAAATTAAAACCATTAAATAAAAATAATTTCAAAAAAACGTCGCTTCCCAGCAGCTGTAAGCAATAATGGGAGCCCAGCTCAGGAAAGTATTGCTGGCAGTTCCAATGTATTTGCGCCGAGGGGGAGTACAAATGTAAACAACATCCACGGCTGAATGCCGAGGCGCACTAATCTTTTGTTGCGAAGCAACGGATTGAAAAATAAAAAACTAATATAAAAATGATTCAAAGAAGAAAATCCCGCAAGGTAAAAGTTGGAAAATTGTACATTGGCGGAGATGCTCCAATAACAGTGCAGTCAATGACGATAACTGACACAACTGATGTCAAATCAACAATTGAGCAGATTCATGGACTAGAGGAGCTTGGATGCGACATTGTAAGGGTTTCTGCCCCTACAATGGAGGCGGCAAAAGCATTGAAAGAGATAAAAGAGAACATAAATATTCCGCTTGTTGTTGACATTCATTTTGACTACAGGATTGCTTTGGAAGCTGTAAAATATGTTGACAAAGTCAGGATAAACCCCGGCAACATTGGGAATCCTGACAAGGTGCAGCAGGTTGTTAATTCTTGCAAGGAATATGGAGTTCCTATGAGGATTGGGGTTAATCTAGGCTCAATTGAAAAGGACTTGTTTGAGAAATATGGGTATGCGCCTGAGGCAATGGTTGAGAGCGCAATGAGGCATATCAAAATTCTTGAGGACTTGGATTTTTACAACACAATTGTTTCATTGAAAGCATCTGATGTCACTAGAATGGTGAAAGCGTATAGATTGTTTGCAGAAAAAACCGACTATCCGCTGCATCTTGGGGTTACAGAGGCAGGAAGCAAGATTCCAGGAACTGTAAAGTCGGCAATGGGCATGGGAATGCTTCTTGCAGACGGCATAGGCGACACAATAAGGGTTTCATTAAGCGACGAGCCAAAAGAGGAAGTCAAGATTGGAAAATTAATTTTGAGGAGCCTTGGGCTGAGGAATGAAGGCGTGCAGGTCACATCATGCCCGACATGCGCAAGGACAGAGGTTGATGTGATTAAACTGGTTGAGCAATTGGAAAATGCAACTGAAAAAATAAAAAAGCCGATTAAAGTGGCTGTGATGGGTTGCGCTGTTAATGGGCCAGGCGAATCAAGAAAAGCAGACATCGGAATTGTTGGCGCTCCTGGGAATCATTTGCTTTACAAGGAAGGCAAGATTGTCAAAAGAGTCAATGACAATGAAATTTATGAAGTTCTTCTGAAGGAGATAGAGGAGATGGCTAATCATAATTAAATAAAATGCAAATAAATCATAAAAGGCTTCAATTAATGTATATCATAGAAGGGATATTAGGAATTGTTCTTTTATTCTATGGTTTAAAATTTTTTATTCAAGATACACAAAACATTGGGATTATTATTGCAGTAGGTATGCTAACTTTTGTGGCTGTTTTTTTTAGTTTTGTTCATACTTCTGAAAAATTTTCTATACCATTCAGAAAATTTATAGAAACTAGTATAATAGAAATAAAAAAGAATGCCCATAAAAAGATTGATAAAGGAGAACTTGATAATTTATCGGATGAATTTAATTCTATAAAAACACTTGAAAAAGAAGTTAACCCAGAATTATGGTTATATATGTCAGTTTTTTCATATTTAATCTCTATTGTAGCTGGTCTAGTTCCAAATGTTAGTTATTTCAACAATCTTTTTACAACAAGACATGTACAAGGCATTTTATTTTATTTAGGATTAATTTTCACTTTTTTCTTGGTCACTTCTTTAGCATGTTTAGCAATTATTTCTAAACATAATCCAAAAATCAAGAAATTAAAAAAATAAATCAATTTCTCACCACAACTTTCTTCCTCTTATTCAGCGGCTCTATAACTAAAGTGTCAAACAAGTCAGCCATTTTATTGACAAAAGGGTTTGATAAGTTTAATTTGTACAATCTTGCATTTCCAATGTCCCTTGTGTGCTTCACTATTCCGAGCTCAACAAAATCGTTCCAAATCCTGAATAAAGTTGTCCTTCCAATTCCTGCACCTTCTGCAATGTCCGATATTGAATAGTCAAGTTCCCTGCCTTCTATCAAAAACTCCAAGACTTTGATTTTGGGCGTGTTTCCCACTGCTTTTGTGAATATCGTTTCCATAGTATACTCTAACTACGAATTACTATTTAAATGTTTCTATTTTGGAACGTATATGTTTCATATTTGGAGTTAATGTTTATATATCTAATTCTATACACCTTCTTAATGGATAAAGCTTTTATTATGAAAAGGTTTTTAAGAAAGCTAATCAACCTTAATATATGGGGTGGAAGGCATACTGAACTAACAAACTTAAAAAAAGCTATTCCAAAGCACCTGAGGGGAGAAAAGATAACTCAAGAAGCGATTAAGGAGTTAGTTGCTATGGAGTTTATAACAACAAAGCAATCAACAGGCGAAATGCATATTTCATTAAACTCAAAAAAGCAGCAGGAAATTTATGATTTTGTAAAAGATGAAGAATAAAAATAAAGTCGAAAAAGAAAAAATGTTTTGTGCCTTAGCAAGTGAAAAATCCTTAGCTAAAAAATAGAATAGTAAGGAAGAAGATAAAGCTTGGAAAAATTTAAAACGTAAAAAATGAAACACATTTCCATTTTAGGCTCGACAGGCAGCATCGGCACACAAACTCTTGAAATTGTGAGGCAGTTTCCTGACGAGTTCAAGATAGTTGGCCTGACAGCTAACAAGAATTCTGAATTGCTGCTGAAGCAAATCAAGGAGTTCAAGCCAAAGGCAGCTGCAATAATGGACAAAAGCAAGGCTGATGATTTGCTGAATTTTTCTTCCTGCCAAGTTTATTCCGGGTTAGAAGGATTGAACAAAATTGCAACTTTAAGCGAAGCAGACACTATTGTAAATGCATTGGTCGGAAGCATAGGAATTGAGCCGACTTACAATGCAATAAAAAGCAAAAAAAACATTGCATTGGCAAACAAGGAAACTCTGGTGGCAGCAGGCTCTGTCGTCATGGAAGAGGCAAAGAAAAACAATATTGCATTGATGCCGATTGACTCGGAGCACAGTGCGATTTTCCAGTGCCTGAACGGAGAAAACATAAGGGAAGTTAGCAATATAACAATAACCTGCTCAGGCGGGCCATTCAGTAATTATTCAAAACAGCAATTGGAAAATGTGACTTCGCATGAGGCTTTGCAGCATCCAACATGGAGTATGGGCAACAAAATAACAATAGATTCCGCGACATTGATGAACAAGGGCTTTGAGGTTATAGAGGCGCACTGGCTTTATGACATTGGCTATGATAAAATAAAAATTGTTATCCATCCTCAGAGCATCGTGCATTCCCTCGTTGAGTTTGCCGATAAATCTGTGATTGCGCAGATGGGGGTTCCTGACATGAAAATCCCGATACAATATGCCCTTTCTTATCCGAAGAGATTCAAAAGCGAAAACCCGCAGCTTAATATAACAAAAATAAAATCACTTGAATTCTCAGAGCCTGACTTTGAGAAATTTCCATGCCTGAAATATGCATATGAAGCTGGGGCTGCTGGGGGAACATTGCCTGCCGTGATGAACGCTGCCAATGAAGCTGCAGTTCACGCGTTTTTAGGCGGAAAAATAAGGTTTTTGGACATTGCTAGACTGATAAGGAAAATGATGGACGGGCACAATCTGATTAAAAATCCGGGCTTGAAAGAAATTCTTGAAGTTGACAGAAAAGTCAAGGAAGGGGCAAAAAATATCATAGAAGAGGAGATGGTTGTCGAGAATTAGCATTATTTTGATTTAAAATTTTCTAAAATGAACTTTGCAATTATCGTCGCTGCGGGAAAAAGCAAGAGGATGAAAAAAGGTACAAATAAAGTGTTTCTGCCATTACTAAACAAGCCGATGATTTATTACACAATAAAAACTTTTCAGGAATGCAATTTAATTGGTGAAATCATTATTGTAACACAAAAAAATGACATTAAAAAAATAAGCGAAATAAATAAAAAATATAATTTCAGCAAGATTAGAAATATTGTTGCTGGAGGAAATGAAAGACAAGATTCCGTTTATAACGGATTAATGTCGATTAAGAATGCTAAAAATAATGATGTTATTGTCGTGCATAACGGAAGCAACCCTTTAGTAAAGGAAAATGAAATTGTTGAATGCGTAAATACAGCAAAAAAACATGGCGCGGCTGTTTCAGGTTTTCCACTGAAGGACACAATCAAAAAAATAAGCAATGGTTTTGTGGAAAAAACTATCGACAGGAATGGTATTTATCAAGTCCAGACGCCCCAGGCAATTAAATATGGTATGCTTGTTGACGCATTTGAAAATGCTAAAAAAAATAAATTAAAATTTACGGATGACGTTTCCTTGGTTGAGGCTCTCGGCAAAAAAGTGAAAATTTTTGAGTGCTCTTATGAAAATATAAAAATTACAACCCCTGAAGACTTAAAAATTGCAGAAGCGATTCTGATTAAAAGGAACAATGGCGGATTTAGAATCGGCTTTGGGCAGGACAGCCACAGGTTTTCTTCAAATAAAAGCAAAAAGCTCGTTTTAGGCGGCTATATCTTACCCAATGAAATTGGGCTGGAGGCAAATTCCGATGGAGATGTTATTTTGCATGCATTGTTCAATGCTATAAGTACTGCAATAGGGGAAAGGTCGCTTGGATATTACTCTGATGAAATGTGCAGAAAGGGCGTAACAGACAGCAAAGAGTATTTGAAAGTGATTTTGAATAAATTAAAGCAAAAAAATTATCAAATCAACAATGTAAGCATAATGATGGAGGCAGCCAAGCCAAAATTAGAAAAATATACGGATAAAATTAAAGATTCATTGTCTAAAATATTAAAGCTTGAAAAAGAAAGGATTGGAATTGCTTACACTTCAGGGGAAAAGCTTACTGCTTTTGGCAGAGGGGGAGGGATTCAGGGGTTTGCTGTTGTAACTATTAGATAGTAAAAGATAGTAAGGTTTATAAACCTATAAGGCTTATTCTACATTATGAAGTATGAAAAAGTAGTCTTAGTTTTTCCAGGGCAGGGCTCGCAGTATGTGGGAATGGGGAAGGATTTGTACTATGCTGATAAGCATCCGTCTGTCAGGGATTCTGTCAGGGAAGTGTACACCAAAGCAAATAAAATCTTGGGTTACAGATTGGAAGATATTTGCTTTACGGAAAGCAAGTTTAAAGAAATCATAAGGCGATTTGATGAACAAGTAGAATCTTTCATGAGTCAGCACAGAAAGCATCCTTCCACTGAAACAAATGGAATTAATGGTAAAAAACATCACTTAACAAACTATCTGGTTAAATCGCCTCTTGACATGACATTATACATACAGCCGGCAGTATTCACAACAAGTTATGCATGTTATACGGCACTTGAAGAAATGTGTAAAGATGCAAGCATTCAGCTAAATCCGTTTAAAGTTATGGGGCATAGTTTAGGTGAGTACACTGCTGCGGTAGTTTCAGGCGCGATGGATTTTGAAACTACATTAGGTCTTGTAAACTACAGGGCACAAGTCATGTCAGATGCTGCAAGAGAACGCCCAAGAACAAAGCTTATGGCAGTGATGGACAAAAAAGAATTGAACTACAATATGATAGAAAATTTATGCAATGAGTATGGACAAGTTTTTTGGGCTTTGATAAACTCCCCAAGGCAAATTGTTGTAGGGGGCAATGAAAAAAAATTAAGAGAAATATCGAGAAAATTAAACAAAAAAGGCATTTATACAAAAATTTTGGATTTGGATGCGGCATTCCACACCCCATTCATGCTAGAGCCCGGTAAAAAACTTAAAAAGAAACTTGACAACATTACTATTTATCCTGCCCGCACACCAATAGTGGCCAATGCAATAACGGATGATGCCACAAAAGAGCCGATTTACCTGACAGAGCCAAACCTTATAAGGCGGGAATTTTCCGACCAAATGCGCAAGCGTGTGAGATTGAAGGGTGGTGTGGAAAAAGTAATTAAAGATGGAGCAGACTTATTCATAGAAATTGGGCCAAAGATGGTGAGCAGGTTCATCCGCGAAACAAACCCAAATGTTTCAGTATTAAACGTTTATGATATAAAATCTCTTGAAGAGACTGTAAAGGAGCTTAGAGGATAAAAGAGGCGAAAAATGGAGATAAAAATAGAAAGATTAGATTTAGGCAAGCTTGTAAGGCAATA
>JAGVXR010000046.1 GCA_018303645.1 Candidatus Woesearchaeota archaeon | reverse complement strand
TAAAGTTTATAGTTGATTTTCCAACCCGTAAATCGCAACCTTTATATTGATAAAATAAACCATGATTTAATATAGAGGTGGTTTTGTTTTGAAATCCAAGAAATTCATTCTTTGGTTTGATGAGATTGGAATAAAAGATGTTCCTCTTGTCGGCGGCAAAAATGCCTCTCTCGGTGAGATGTACAGAAACTTGACAAGAAAAGGAGTTAGGATTCCAAACGGCTTTGCTGTTACAGCTTACGCTTATAATTATGTTCTTCAGAAAGCAGGGATAAAAAACGAATTAAAAAAAATTTTAAGCAATTTGGACAAGTCCAAAAAAAATCTTGCAGTTGTTGGCAAAAAAGCTCGTGAAGCCATGCTAAAATTAAAATTGCCGGATGAGCTAAAAAATGAAATTGCGAATTCCTACAAAAAGTTGTGCAGGCAATATGGGTCAAATACAGATGTTGCTGTAAGGAGCTCTGCAACAGCAGAGGACTTGCCTGATGCGAGCTTTGCAGGGCAGCAGGAAACCTATCTCAACATGAGGGGGGAGCATTCGTTGCTTGAAGCAACAAAAAAATGCTTTGCCTCGTTGTTCACAAATCGCGCGATTTCCTACAGGGTTGACAAGCATTTCAATCATTTCAAGGTTTCTTTGTCAGTTGGCGTGCAGAAAATGGTGAGGAGCGACAAGGCTTGCTCCGGAGTGATGTTCTCAATAGACACGGAAACAGGATTTAAGAATGCTGTTCTTATCAACGGCTCTTATGGGCTTGGAGAAAACATAGTTTTGGGAGCGGTAAATCCAGACCAGTTCTATGTCTTTAAGCCTATGCTGGGGGAAGGCTTCAAGCCGATAATAAGCAAGAAGCTTGGCAGCAAGAAAATCAAAATGATTTACAGCAAAAATAAATCAAAGCCAACAATAAATGTTAGAGTCCCGGAAAAAGAGCGCCTGAGTTTTGTTTTAAATGATAATGAGCTTGCAAAATGGGCATGCATTATCGAGGATTATTATTCAAAAAAAGCAAGGAAGTTCAAGCCGATGGACATGGAATGGGCGAAGGACGGCATTACAAGTCGATTGTTTATTGTCCAGGCAAGGCCTGAAACTGTGCAGAGCCAGAAAAACGTGAATATTCTTGAAGAATATATTTTAAAACAAAAAAGCCAAGTAATTACAACTGGATTGAGTGTCGGCACAAAGATTGGCGCAGGCAAAGCCCATGTAATAAGAAGTGCAAAGGAAATTGGAAGCTTTAAGGTTGGAGAAGTCCTGATAACAGAAAAAACAGACCCTGATTGGGAGCCAATAATGAAGATTGCTTCTGCAATTGTTACAAACAAAGGAGGCAGGACAGCCCATGCAGCCATTGTTGCCAGAGAGCTTGGAATTCCCGCAATTGTGGGCACAGAGCGGGGCACGGAAATAATCAAAACAGGAACTGATGTAACGGTTAGCTGCGCAGAAGGCGAGGTCGGCAGGGTTTACAAGGGAAAATTAAAATTTGAAATACGCAAAATAGACCTGAAAAGGCTTAAAAGGCCAAGAACTAAGATTATGATGAATGTTGGCAATCCTGATCAAGCTTTTGAATTTTCTTTCATACCAACTGACGGTGTTGGGCTTGCAAGGGAGGAATTCATAATAAGCTCTTACATTAAAGTCCATCCGTTGGCATTGCTGCGCTATAACCAGCTTAAAGACAGGAAAGTTAAGGCAATTATCGACGAATTGGCTTATCCTTACAAAAGCAAGGTTGATTTTTTTGTTGAGAAGCTTGCGCAGGGAGTTGCAATGATTGCAGCAGCTTTCTACCCAAAAGATGTTATTGTAAGGATGTCTGATTTCAAGACAAATGAGTATGCAAATTTGATTGGAGGCAGTGAATTTGAGCCAAAGGAGGAAAACCCCATGCTGGGATGGAGAGGCGCGTCAAGGTATTATGCAGGCAGCTACAGGGAAGCATTTGGATTGGAGTGCATGGCAATGAAAAAGGCAAGGGATGAAATGGGATTAAAAAACATAAAGCTTATGATTCCGTTTTGCAGGACTGTTGAAGAGGGCAAGGCTGTAATATCAGAGATGAAAAAATACGGGCTTGTACAGGGCAAAAACGGCTTGGAGATTTATGTGATGTGCGAAATACCCAGCAATGTAATACTCGCAGATGATTTTGCGAAGATATTTGACGGATTCAGCATTGGAAGCAACGATTTAACTCAATTAACACTTGGATTGGACAGGGATTCAGAATTAATCAGCAGGCTTTATGACGAAAGAAATCCTGCTGTAAAAAGGCTTATTTGGGAAGTTATACATAAGGCTAAGAGGAATAAGGTTAAGATAGGAATTTGCGGGCAGGGTCCAAGCGACCATCCTGATTTTGCGCAGTTTCTTGTAAAATGCGGCATTGATTCAATTTCCCTGAATCCGGATACTGTGCTGAAAACAACGCTTTCAATACTTGAGATGGAGAATAAGTTAAGAAGGTAAAGTATACTTACAAAATATATATTTTTACTTATTCTATTTTTAATATTTTGTAGTTTTAAAAATCCACTTTTATTTATTTTCTATAATGTAAATAAACAAAATTAATACTTTTTAAATTTATTTCTATATCGAAAAATAAAGAAATATACTATTTAACGCTGTTAATTAAAGAATTATCTTATCTCTTTTTCTTCTTAATCTCTTTGCTTTCTTCTTTCCTTCCAAACCCGAACATAGAGAATCCCTTATAGCCAAGATAAATCAACACAGCTAAAGCAATTCCTAGGATAATAAACCTTGCCCAGTCTGCCAGCTCGCTCCAGTAATTTGTTGTGCCGTAAATGATTGTCAATACTCCTCCGCCAAACAAGCCTGCGCTTATGCTCATTATACTCAATACAGCCCCAGCCACAATAGCAATGATGCCAACAATTCCGCTTATGATAAACACATTCCTGAAATAAATGTTTCTTGCCTTGTCAAAATCCTGCTGGCAGAACGTGCATTTTTTTGCAATTTGACAATTATTTTCATCATACTCAAACTCAACATCCGCCTTTTTTGCAATGCAATCTTTTCTGAATTTTTCATATTCAATATTTGCTTTCGCGCAAGCATTTTCAGCAGGCTCTTTGAACCTAGCTGGATAAGGCTCTGGATAATACCCTTTAGTGTAAACAACATCAACATAAGTCCCTCTGGCGCAGAAATCCTCCTGCTTTGGCTCCTTGTAAAAAGCCTTTATTCCAAAGACAACAAAGAACACGAATATTA
This sequence comes from Candidatus Woesearchaeota archaeon, assembly GCA_018303645.1. Lineage (GTDB taxonomy): Archaea > Nanobdellota > Nanobdellia > Woesearchaeales > GW2011-AR4. Next base: position 7,681 of record JAGVXR010000046.1, on the reverse strand, counting down.
TGGCAATGCTGAACCCAAGTATTGTTTCCTTGATTTTGAGCGGCATTCCAATCCAAAAGTGATATCAATATAAATATTTAATGGTTTTTGAAGCAATAAGTATATAAACAAATTTATGAAAAGTAAAAACAAAATGAGAAAAGGGCAAACGAGTATATTCATAATATTTAGTTTAGTAATTTTAATTGGCTTTGGACTTGTTTTTTATCTAAATAACCAAAACAAGATTAAAGGAGAAACTGGACAGCAGATAAACTCTGTAAATTTAATTATACCAATAAAAAATTATGTAAATACGTGTTTAAGGGAAACCGGGGAAGATGCTTTACAAATTATAGGGTTACAAGGAGGTTTTCATAAAGAATCAGAACATAAAATATTTTCAAAAGGATTTTTGACTGATTTTTTCCATACAATCTATTTATTCAAAGGAGAAAATGTAATGCCAAGCAAGCAAACAATAGAAAGAGAAATTTCCCAATATATGGATTCAAATTTAGAAAATTGCATTAGGGATTTTGAAGTTTTTAGAAAATTAGGCTATGAAATAAAAAAAGGCGATGTATCAACTATTACTTTGATAGCAAAAAACAGTGTCGCCATTAACTTAAACTTTCCAATCATGGCAACAATAGAGCAAAAAACATCATCAATAGAGAAATTTGCTGTTGAAATTCCATCTAGGTTGGATATGATATATGATTTAGCAAATTATATAACCCAAGATCAAATCACTCATCAGGACCAAATATGTATCAGTTGCTTGATAGAAATAGGGGAATCAAACAATATTTATTTTGAATTAATTCCTCTAGAAATAAATATGACATTAATTGCAATAGAAGACAGTCAAATTAAGCTTAAGAATGAGCCATATACCTTCGTCTTTGCATTTAATTACAGTATTAGTTAAAATGAAAAAGATATTAAAAGTTATATTATTTTGTATATTGATGCTGATTTTGTTATTCAATTTATCTGTTTTAGGCGAAGATGGGTATTTTGAAAAAGACGGCAAATTGGATTTTAGTAGGCCTGACGATATTGCAAACGCTTTAAACAATAACAAAGTTAGCGTTGAAAGGCTTTTTAAAGAAGGAAACATTCAACAAATAGAGCTTGTTTTTGGCAAAGTTGCCAAACCAATGCAATCTGAGATTTTATCAACTTTTTCTAGCAGCAAGGTTGTGGTAAATGGTGACATCTCTTTATTTAAAGACGGAAAAATAAGCACAGCAATTACAAACAATTTAGATTTGAACCAGTATAAAAATTTTGATGGGGCTATCGCAATAAACAAAGACGGCAGTGTGATAATCACATCCAATACAAATAAGCCTTTTAGTTTGGACAATAACCAAATTTTAGCTCAAAGTAGTTCCAGTATGAAGATAACGGGAGAGCTAGGTGGTAGAACTATAACTGCCGTTAATCTGCAAGAAGGCCAGTATGTGTCATTAAAAAATCCTCAAAGTGAAATAAAATTATTTCAGGGAAGTGTCAAAACAAGCGGAAATCAATTTATACTCTTAGAAAACTCTGCAGCGGAGTATTCAACTACTGTTATAAAGACTCAAAATACAAAAGTTGATTTAGGTTTTAATTCTGGTAAAAATAGCTATGCTTTGTTTGATAAATCAAAAAAAGAGGGCTTTCTATTTGGAAGAGATTATTCAGTAGAATTTACAAAAAGCAGTATTTACGATAAAATAGGAGTAGATGGTAATCCTATAAAAATAATAAATAGCGAACTCGCATTTACTTTTGATGGGGAAAAAATAATGCTAGATTCAAATTTTGATAAAGGTGTTAAAAATATGATAATCACAAATATGCAAAGCGGTAAAAAAGTTGGAATTGCTCTAGACGGAAGTTTTACTTCGTACAGCGACACTAAAATTGATAGAGTTGGCGCATTTAAAAGAACAATTTTTTTTACCCATGCTTACGATGCTGTTTTGGAATTGGATAAAAATGAAGTTATGAAAGACTTTCAAATTTTAAAAGGCAATTTGCCTCCCAATCCAAATGAAGATAGGGGTTTTCAATTTTTTGTTTCTGAGAATGCCGACCCGATTAAGCTTGAAGTATTTCCTAAGGCAAGTTGGGCATTAGGTCCGGAGGATGTCGAAAAACAAATACAAAAAGACATTAAAAGTGCAGGTGCTGCTATAGATTCAGCATTGCAAAGAGATGTCAATAATTTTAGGAGATTTTTAATTGATTTAAACAACAAAAAAGTTATTGGAGCAGGTTCAGAACTTATTTATGGAATAGAAAATGGAAAAGGTTTTGTTGAAGTTTATCCTAATTTCAAGGATCCTGCAAGAAAATTCGAACTGAAATTCCCTAATGACAGGTTCATAAGGAACGTAATTCTGCCAAATTGGATTACGCCAAAAAATAATGTAAAGAACATGCCTGCAGAATTATTAAAAGAATTGAAATAATTATTTTTTTGATTGTTTTCTATCATGAATATAAGCTAATGCTAGACCCAATAATCCAACTAAGTATGGACTATACTTTTTGATTTGATCAGCCGCAATAGAACTTTCAAGTCCCATAACTTTTGAATCAACCACCATATCGGCGATTTCAGGGCCTGCATAATCTCCAGCGACTTTGCCAAGAATAGCGCCTAACGCACCTAAACTAGCATATTTATAAACTCTTTTCCAATCAACATTTGCAGCTATTTTGTAAAGGCTATCAACTATCTTATTTAAGTAATTTTGATTTCTGTGCGAGTTTTCATTACCCATTTTAAGCCACTATTCTACTATTGCTCCCACTATATAAACCTTTCTATTTTTACCACTTAAAAGTTACTAAATAGTATAAAACTTATTCATTTATTTTCTATATAGAAACAAAAACTATATAAATAAGTTAGTCTTTATCCCTTTTATGAAGAAAGGCAGGCCGATAAAATCCGAAATAAGGCAAAATGTTGTCGAGATACTGCATTTTGTTAAGAAAGCATACGGCTATGAAATCTACAAGGTTTACACAGCCATATTCCCTAAAGTGACATTGAGGAGCATTTATTATCATCTGAAGAAAGGAACTGACTTGGGGGAGTTTGTGGTTAACAAAGTTGAGAAGGAAAAGGGCGACTATTCCTGGGGCGGTGAGGCGGAAAAAATTTATTATGCCCTTGGCCCTAATGCAAAGCCGACAGGCAACGACAGGGTTAAGGAATACGTTGAGAGTAAGCAGAAGCAATAGAATTTTCTTTAACAAAAACTATTTAAAATATAAGCGATAGGCTTATTTATAGGGGTTTGGTTATAGTCGACCAACAAAGTAATTAGGCGTCATGTACGATTTGTTGTTGACTATTACGAACACACAGCAATACCTAATAAATTCTGTGTGTGAGCATATTTTGTTTTTAAAAATAGTTTTATTGGAGTTGCCCTATTGTCCTGGGCAAGAGGATAGCTTAAACAAAAATAATATAATTTTAAAAAACATTAAATATTAAAAAATTTTATTATTAAAAATGCCTGAAATCAAAGTTGCCAAGCATGCAGGATTCTGCTTCGGGGTGAAGAAAGCAATAGAGATTGCAGAGGAAGTTGCGCAAAACAATAAAGAAAAAACTTATGTGTATGGGCAGCTGGTTCACAACGAACAGGTCATTAAAAAGCTTGAAGGCAAGGGAATAATTTTTGTCGAGAGCATAAATAAAATTCCTGAAAATGCCGTGACTGTCTTAAGGGCGCATGGCGAGCCGGGAACAACTTATAAGCTTCTTGAAGAAAAATCTATCACAAAAGGAAAAAACCTCAATGATGCGACATGCCCGTTGGTTACCTTAGTCCACAATGTTGCAATCAAGCTGAAAAACAATGGCTATGAGGTGATTCTTTTCGGCAAAAGGAACCATCCTGAGGCAATTGGCACAAGCTACCATCTCAAAGGCAGCAGCACATTTGTTGTCGAGAATCCTGAAGACTATGAATCCGTGATTGAGCATCTGAACAAAAATAATTTTGAGAAAGCAGCCATTATATCCCAGACAACAATGTCAGTGCACGGCTATAAAAAGCTTATTGACAGCCTTAATTCAAAGCTGAATGGCAGTAAATTTGTTGAAATCCCGCTCAGCATGAAAGACATGACAAGAAAATACGGCTATGTCGACACAATCTGCAATCCGACAAAGCAGCGCCAGTCAGATACAGAAGAGCTTGCAGAGGAATGCGATGTCGTGATTGTAATAGGCGGAAAAAACTCAAGCAATTCGAAAGAGCTTTATGCAAAATGCAGGGAGCTTGGCGTTGAAAGCTACTTTATTCAGTCAGAAGAGCAGCTGCAGAAGGAATGGCTTGGGGGAAAGGAAAAGATTGGCGTGACAGCAGGAGCTTCCACCCCGGATTACCTGATAAAAGAGGTTGTTGAGAAAATAAGGGAAATGACAAAACTGGCTATTCCGCTGCAAAAAACTCCGCGCTTTCAGGATTGAACTTCCAGGCTTCCGGAATCCTTCCGCATCTTTTGTAGTATTTTACCAGCCTCCCGATTTTTGACTGCGTAAGAAGCAAGCCGCGCTTTGCAGTTTCGTCGTGCTTGTTGGCTTCAATGTGCTTTTTGACGCTTGCATACCTCTTGAGCAATGCTGAAAGGTCTTCAGGCACGTCCTGCAGTAATTTTTTTTCCCTGAGGATTGCGCTGACTGACTTGCCGCACAGCGCAAGGACGCTTGGAATCCCGTATGCGTCCCTCAGCAGTATCCCAATCTGCGAGCCTGTTTTGCCCTCCTTTGCAAGCTTGGCAATAATAAGCTCAAGCTCTTTTGCGCTGTACCTTATCCATGAAGGAGCTGTCTTCTTTGCAGGCCTTTTCGAGCCGTGCTTTCCCTTCTTCCTTGAGTGCATTCGCGCCATTTTATTATTTGGATATATCTTTAAATTTTAAATTCAATCCGTGCCTTCGGCACATTACCTTGTGCTCGGTAAAATTTTCCCTTTCAATCAATTTTGCCTCGCCCATACATTAAAAACTGGAGAAAAATAAACTTCTTCATCCAGCATAGCCGAGCTTTCACCAAGCTATCTTTCAATGAATGGAAGTAATCATTACTTTATAAACCTTATTAAAATAGCCCCGGGCAGATGCAGAACCAACCTTTTGCAAAAAGCTTGACTAAAAGCATGTAAAGCGACTAACGTCGCAGACTTTCCCTATAATGGAAAGCAATCAGGAATTTGTAAATTCCTCAGAACGATAAAAAATAGCCCCGGGCAGATTCCCACCAACCTTTTCTTGGGAAGAAAAGCTTGACCAAAAGAAACGAGGAGGAACATAAAGTTCCTCTTAACTAACAATTAAAGATTGATAGCCCCGGGCAGATTCGAACTGCCGTCAGAGCCTTTCTATTGCAAAGCAACCAAAGGGCCCTATGCTCTCGGTATTCCCTAATAGAATTAGGGAATTTGACCGCTACACCACGGGGCTATATAACGAATCTGCCGAGACTAGTGAACAGATTAATTATTGCTTTATAAAATTATCCACTTCAAGAATACAATTTCAGCGCTTCCTCTTCCATGAAATGCAGCTTTCCCGGCACTATAAGGCAATGCACAGGCTTGCCGAAATTGAATTTTAGCAAATATTTAGCGCTTCCAGCCTTTATGACTTGGCTTTCGCTTCCGAGCCTTGCGCATCCAACGCAAAGGATTTTTTCAGAGAAGATTCTTTCATTTCTCTTTAATTCAGCCTTCAGCAAATATCTAAGTCCATCATTCACACTCATGAATGTTTCTTCATCTGGGTTTAAATCCAGCAAAAACAAAGTATGCAGTCCAAGGCTTAAATTGCCTTTCAGCACATCATAAGGAGCTTCAATGTTTTCATTCTCCAAAGGAATTGAAGTGATTTTGCCGAATTTATACACCTGAAGCCCTGTAATGCCAACAGCGCTTGCAATCGAAGCATTGTGAATAACATGGCATTTTATTCCCTCCTTTTTCGCTCTCAAGAACAAGTCAATGTGGGTTGTCGCTGCAAATGGATCTCCAATCACAAGAAAAGCAACGTTTTTTGCCTTTGCATTTTCAATTATTTCATTTTCATCAGCTTCCACTAAACTTCTTCTTGCCAAAATTATTTTTTTATTGTAAAATTTTTCAAGCTGCTCTTTTGTGCAGTTTAAGATTGAAGTATAGTTCTCAAGATAAACAATGTCACATTTTTTTATGGCTTCAAGCCCGTTTATTGAAATGTCTTTTTCATTACCAAGTCCTAAACCGATGAAGTAGAGGGGCATAATCAATAGAAACAAAGTAGTGTTTATAAATCATTAAGCTTATGTATCTTGTTTTTGAAGATTTTTTGGTCTGTAGAATTCTCTAATTCTGCCAAAAGCATCGTTAAGTCTTTGAAGTTCTCCTGTCATTTCATGAGTACCTGTGCTATTCAACACAGCACTAAAACGTGCCATCATTAGCGACCTGTATTTATGATAGGTTTCTTCCCAAGGAGTTTCTCTGCTAATCCCAAGAATAGCAAAATCTTTGTCAGTGGCGGGCTGCACTTTAACTGAAGTTTCTGCTTCAGGCTCTTTGCTTAAATCTGGCACTTCCTGAAAATTCTGTAATCTGAAAAAATCGTCAAAACCCATACCAAAAACAATTCTATTGAGCGGCGACGATAGCCTGTCATATTTCATACTCTTCGGAACATTTCCTGTTGAGGTTGTATCCATGCTATATTTATGCCCGGCATATTTTTCCAAAGTTTCATGGCGTATGTCTTTTATTTCATAACCTCCCCCTGTTTCATCATGAAGCCCCATGTAAGTCAAAACTAGCTGTTCAGAACCTAAAATCTGCGAGCCCCGAGCCATAGCAATGTAAGCGTCTCTTAGCTGAGACATCTTATTAAGTGCTTCCTGTCGTGTTTTTTCTTCTTCTATTTCAAATGCAGATTGAATGTAGCTTTCGAAAGTCATGTGACCTATTACGTTAACCAAGCCTGTTCATATAATAATAACCTGCTGGGCAATTTCTTCAAGAGATAACTGCAATTTAGAATATCCGCCGTCATAGTAAGAAAAATGAGTTGATTTGTATTCTAAATAAGACATTGCATCTCTGAATTCGCCAAACAATTTTGATAATTCAGGAATGCTCTCAGAAGTAAATATAACATACTCTATTAACTTATTAGGATGCTTAAGTTTAAGCAAATCTTTTGGGTCTCTGTTCAGTTTCTCAAACCCTTTTAATCCATAACTTAATCCTTCTTCTTTGTCATAAAGAGTATCAAAAATAGCCAGCATGATATGGGGATTGTCTCCCTCATAAGGTCCTTTTAGTCTCATATAAGCAACAAGATCCTCTTTTGGTGCATGAGGACTTGCCAAAATTCCGAAAAGTGCTTCCACACCCTGAAACTTTTCGATATCTCCCCACATTGTTCCAGGTTCAAACAAATCATCAATTGATTTATCTCCCATAATGTTAGGGTAATACAAGTTATTTTATAAACCTATAGAGAGTTACAAAGTAAATAACCTATACTATTATACCCCAATATACACATTGTATCACAAAAATCTTTATAAATTACTTTATATATAAATATAAAATTAAGAAAAGATTAATTATGAGTTTTTTTGGCGAAAAACTCATCTAAAGCAGCTTTTTTGGCGAAAAGCGGCTTGAAA
>JAGVXR010000045.1 GCA_018303645.1 Candidatus Woesearchaeota archaeon | reverse complement strand
TTCCATAATCCTGAAAAATATGTTGAGGTGGTAAGAAAATGCCGCAAATAGATGAGCATTTGAAATGGTGCCTGAAAGATCCAAAAAGGCTGGTAAAAACAAAGCCTGATTTGAATTTGGCACAAAAGCACGTTAAGAAATCTGAATATAATTATGGGGTAATGCAGACTCTTGAAAGGCTAAAGATATACGACTGGGCATTTAATGTCGGTTTTTATGCTATCTATCATTGCTTTCTGGCAATCCTTGCCAAATATGGCTATGAATCGCGAAATCAGGCATGTACAACAACTGTTCTTCTGGCTTTGATAAATGAGAAAAAACTGGACTTGGATAAAGACTTGGTTACACAATTTGACACTCTTGAAGTTGAAAAGAATATCACAAATCCAACTGTAAGGGAAAGAAGGGAAATTTCAACTTATGGCGTTGAAACAAGCATTGATTTACAGCAGTTAAAGAAAATAAAGGAATTGATATTAAAAGTGCAAAGAAAGACTATAATGATATTGAGAGAATGATTAAACAAAATGCCAAACGAAATAACTACGGGGTATCAAATTCAATGTTTATTGTGCAGTTATATTTGGAAAACAAAATATCCACAGGTATCAGCCAAATGTCCCTCTTGCCATAGCCGAATTTATGGTACTGGAAATTATACAATTCGTACTCAGTATGTTCATTACGAAAAGACTGAAGAAGAGAAAAGGCAAACTAGGGTGAAAATTGGTGTGGCTATGTTTGTGTTTTGGATTGCCCTTATCTCATTTGTTTCTAAAACAAGTTTTCAATGGTTTTTTGGTTTATTTATGAGTGCTCCATTGTTTGGAATATGGTTTTTCATGGCTTGTAAAAAGCCTAAAGAAGAGGCAAGTGAGGCAAATCTAAAAAGTGAAAAATCAATAAAAGTGTCTACAGACAAAAAAGAAGTTAAGACTACTTTGAATTGCCCCAATTGTGGAAAAGATTTTGATTATGTGCACAAAATTGGAAAGGAGGGGAATTTAAATGCAATATGTAGCCATTGTAAATCGCATTTGAGCATTTCAACAGATTTAACTACACACTATAACTGCGAATATTGCGGTAAAAAATTTGATACGAAAACCCAAGCCGAAAATCATGAGAAAAGATGCAAAAAGAATAGATGAAAAAATAGTTTATATTATTGGAGCAGGTGCATCTAAAGAAGAGGGCATACCAATTTTAAAAGATTTAAAATGTGCTTTAAAAATCTTGATTGGTATTTCTTCAAATTATTCTGAAATAGATCAAGAAACACTAAAAAAAGTATCCGAGCTTTGGGAAAATAGTTTTCCAGATAAAAACATAGAAGAAGTAATGACTTGTCTAGCAAATAGTAAACCAGAGGACTACCAAGATTTTAAATATGCTTATGTTGCGATTATTATTTATTATTCCTATTATTATGATTATTATAGATGTATTAGAAAACATCCTAAAAGCTACTCGCAAACATATGTCCAATTTATGAGGAGAGTATTATTAGAAAATGCTAATATTATATCTTTGAACGTTGATAATCTGATTTGCGATTGTATAAGATTGGATGAGAAACTAAATGACGAGTTATTCAATAAAATTGATCCAAGTAAAAAAGAAAATTTTGAGACAATTTCTGTTGAGGCGAGAAGAGAGATTGTGAGTTGTTTAACTGATAGCTGGCCTTTTGAATTTTATAGAATTCATGGTTCGGTATCATTTCCGAATTATAAGGAAGGGAAAGGAAATGACATAACAATTTCATCACAATCACATTTTCAAGACCTAAAAAATGGGAATTTTAGGATTGAATTCCCAAACTTTAAAAAATATTATAAAAACCATCCTGATTTTTATGATTGTTCTGATTCAATAAAAAAAGCTAAAAAAATAATAATCATCGGGCATTCCTTTCCAGAATCTGATAAGAAGTGGATATCCAACTTTGATGAGTCTGTAGCTCAAAATACAAATAATCCAATTATAGAACTAATTAATCCTTCCATTAATTTAGAAAATATCTCTTCCAAACATAAAAATAAAATGAGGATAATCCCAATTACTTTTGGAAAATATTTATCTAGTCTAAATAACATAAATTCTTAATATCTAACCTAATTGTGAGTGTGCCCCAATCCGTTCGTCGTGTGCCTCGAGTAATAATTGATTTTAATAGATGTTAGACATGATTAAAGCGAAGTTTTTATTTCACTTGCTTTCAAACTCGCACAACTGCAGTCTTTCCATCAAATCAGCCACGAACCTTGCAGCCTGCGCCCCGTCCACAATCCTGTGGTCGTAAGTCAATGACAAAGGCAGTATTTTTCTTGCCTCTATTTTGCCGCTTCTCACAACCGGCTTTTCTGTCACTCTTCCAACGCCAAGAATCGCGCTTTCAGGATAGTTGATGATTGGGGTGAAGAATTCAACTCCCACAGAGCCGAGGTTGCTGACAGAGAATGTGCCGCCTCTTAAATCCATCAAATTAGTCCTTTTGCTTCTTGCGTCATTTGCGAGCTTGTCAATGTCCTTTGCAATTGTTTTTATGTCCTTTGCCTCAGCCCCTTTAACCACAGGAACAATCAAGCCTTCCTCTGTGTCAACCGCCACTCCAATATTGTAATATTTTTTCAGAATGATTTCCTCTCCTTCAAGCGATGCGTTAAGGTATGGGTGCTCTTTGAGGCAGAGAGCAACTGCCTTGACAATGTAAGGCATGAAAGTAAGCTTTATTCCCTCTTTTTCATATTGCGATTTTTCCTTTTCCCTCAATGCGGCAAGCTCTGTCACATCAGCCTCGTGCATGTTGGTAAGCTGCGCTGCTGTGAAAATTGAGTCTGTCATCTTTTGCGCAACAATTTTTTTAATGCCGTGCAATTGCACTCTTTCAACGTAGCCAAAGAAGTCGTATTTTCTGGTGACTTTAATTCCGGCAACCTCTTTTTTAACGCTTCCAGATTTTTGCACATCTTCAATAGTGACTCTGCCTTCTGGACCTGTTCCTTTTAGATTTGCCAAGTTGATATTTAATTGCTTTGCAAGGTTTCTAACAGCTGGAGTTGCCTGAATAGAAGATTGTATTGCTGATGTTATTTCTTTTTTGTTTGTTTGAATCGGCTTTACATCCTTTGCCTCTTCAAGAAAACCGACAACAGAGCCCGTGTACGGAACATCTGATTTTGCCTCTTTTTTTGGCTCATGTTTTTCCCGCGCCTTTGCTTCCATGTGTTTTTTTGCATCAGCATCTGTTTCATGCTCCTCAAGGATTGTAACCATTGTCTCGCCGACATGAATTATGCCGCCTGCAGCAACATGAAGCTTGAGTATTTTGCCTGACTTTGGAGACGGCATTTCAACAATTGCCTTGTCTGTCTCAATCTCGCCAAGAGGCTGGTCTGCCTTTATCCTGTCGCCTTCCTTGACAAACCACTTTACAATTTCTCCCTCGTGGATCCCCTCCCCCACATCCGGAAACTTGAATTCGTAAGGCATTTTATTGGAATTTCGTATTGTTTTTTATTTTATTTCCACTTTCCAGTCTTCTTCAGTTAACTCCAATTCATTTATTATTTGCAAACAAAAGTTTTTAATACTTTCTGCTGACAAATTTACTTCAGCGTAAAATCCATTCGACAGTTTCTGTGGGACCCTCATTCCATCCATTATCTTATTAATCTTATTTGGATATTCATCAATTAATAATTTAAATTTTTCTTCATCAATTGTATATACTACTTCAAGAGTTTTAATCAAAACATCCTTCCATGATGTTACATTAATTTTCTGACCACATATTAAGAGAGTAGTAGGTTTAGTGCCTGTGACTTTGTTAGTAATAACTAATCTAGGTTGTTCTGTAGGTTCTGTATCACCCCATAAGGAAGGCCAAATTTCAATTGCTTTATCAGTTAAATAACTAGCCCTTTTTAATATTTCTTCTTCATTCCAGTTACTGACGTTTCTAAAGTATTGTCTATTTAACTCAATATGACTAACATTAATGAAATACTCTTTTTTCATATCATATAAATTGTTTGACATTTCAGAATTGTAGTCTTGTCCAACTAATGTTAAATTTCCGATTGTGTGTAAACAAATATCATGAATATTCCGCCAATCTTCGCCTAAATAACGCTCCCAATAAATAGTCAATGTTTGTGGCATGATATGCTCAAGTGTTAATTCTTCAAAAGGCACCTGTTCCCCATGATGATAATTAGATTCGAATGTTTCTAAGATTAGTTTCGCTTTCTCATTTCTGTCTCCAGCCCCATATAATTTTGCAGTTGAAAATTTTTCTCTGAATTCTCTGTTTTTTGGATAATTTTTTACTCTTAAATTTTCTTTAAGTGATACAATTAAATTACTTGAATTCAAACTTCTGTATAAAAAAGGGAATATCTTATTAAGCTGATTGGTTGGAACTCCACAAATAAACCTACGCATTATAAAGTTTTCAAGAATTCCTAGGAGTTCATAAAATATATTTGAGGTTATAATACCCATTTCATAATCATTATAAATATTCAACAAAAATGGATAAGCAGTTGTAACATCAATTCTATTAAGTCTTTTTAGTTGAATTCTAATATTTTCATTACTTTCTAACTCTGGATTTAATAATTTAGTATAGTATTTTGAAAATTTATATACTTCAGTTAGATATTCTATTAATTTATCATCATTCATTTTGTCTGCATAAACCTTTAGAGAAGAATAGATTTCACTTTCCTTTACTTCTCTGCTATCTTTAATTAAAAAATGCCTAATATAAGTTGTCAGATTTTCTGAAAGAGCATCCTGAATTGGCTTCCAAATTGATAAATAGATTTCTTCTTGTTTGTCTACATGGATTCTCATAAAAAAATAATTTCGAATCAAGTCTCCTTGCGTTAATGGAAGTCCTTTGTAATTCAGACCCTCAAAAATTAAATAAGGATTATCCTCCTTTTCCAAAGTAATACTAACTATCGATAGGTTGGCTATTAATATATTCTTCAGTTTTTCTGGGTTAGCATTACTCTTAGTTATTTCTTTTAGAAAGTATTTGTAAGCTTTATTTATTTGGCTTTCTGATTCAAAACTTATGCTTTTAAGTATTTTAAAAAAGAATTCCCTATCACCCTGAGTCGGAAGTATTTTATAATAATCATTTCCGTTTGCGTATTTATTGAACATGTATAGGTCTTCAATTTGTTTTGATAACGTTCCAGACGTTTTAGAAATATCTCTCAAGACGCTCAATAATATATAAAAAGTAGTTAGTCGTTGTTGACCATCTATTAGCAAGAATTTGGACACTCCTTCAGGTTTAGATTGGACGGGCATAGTCACGATTGAACCCATAAAGTGGTCCTTTGGAACTGGTGTTTCATATAACTCAATTAGGTCATCCCAGAAGATTTCCCATTGTTTTCTGTCCCAACTATAAACTCTCTGAAATAGGGGTATGACATATTGTTTTGTTCCTTCGATAAGTAATTGAAGTTTTGTTTCAGATGCTTTCATTGTGTTTATAATTAAAAATAATTTTTAATTAATTTAAACCTTAAACTTATAATTAAATTTTTCCTAAAAACTCATTACCTTTTCAATCCCCTTAATAATTCTGTTAACATCCGGCAAAAAGTAATTCTCAAGCTTAGCCAATGGGAACGGGACATCTGGGGAAGTAACTCTCACAACAGGAGCTTCAAGGCTTAATAATGCTTTTTCATTTATCGCTGCGATAAGCTCTGCTGCAAAACCGCTTGTTCTTATCGCTTCGTGCACAATGACACATCTCCCTGTCTTTTTGACAGAGCTGATTATTGTTTCTGCATCATATGGATTGATTGTCCTTAAATCAATCAGCTCAACGGAATATTTATTATTCAGCTTTTCAATTGCATCAGAGCATGTCTTAACCATTGCGCCCCATGCAATAAGCGTTAAATCGTCTCCTTCCTGCACGATGTTGGCTTTGCCTATCGGCACAATGTATTCTTTTTCAGGAATGTCCTGCTTTATAGCCCGATAAATCCTCATTGGCTCGTAGAAAATCACAGGATCGGGATCCCTTATGGCTGCTGCAAGCAATCCCTTGGTGTCATAAGGGTTAGAAGGAATAACCATTTTTATTCCGGGAATGTGGGAAAATAACGCTTCTCCTGATTCGCAATGCAGTTCCAAAGCCCTTATTCCGCCTCCATACGGTGTTCTTAAAACCAATGGGCAGGTAAATCTTCCCCTGCTTCTCATCCTGATTCTGCCGGCATGGCTAAGCAATTGATCGAATGCAGCATATACAAAGCCGCTGAACTGGATTTCAGCAACAGGCTTTAATCCGTTCACAGCCATTCCTATTGAAGCTCCTACAATGCCAAGCTCTGCCAATGGCGTGTCAATCACCCTATTAGAGCCAAACTCCTTCTGCAAGCCTTCAGTTGCCCTGAAAACGCCTCCATTGACTCCAACATCCTCGCCAAGCACAACAACATTCTTGTCCCTAGCCATTTCCTGCCTCAATCCCATTGTTACTGCCTGGACAATATTTGCTACAACCATTTTATTTTGATAATTTGTTAATTATTTTTTATTAAATTTAATCCGCTCACTTCGTTCGCATTGTCTTGGCACGTCGGCATTCGGCAGTTGAGGAAGCTTTCCTTCGTGCTCCTCCTCCGTACCTATTTATTTACCACAGCTAGGTACACTGTCCTGAGCTGGGTTCCCATCAACCGCAAAATTAGTTGACGCTTTATTTAAGTGGGATTTGCAATCCCACGAACTTTGCAGATGCTGGGAAGCGACGTGATTGAATTTATTGTTAGCGTTTTGAATTTAGTTTATTGAAATCTTTTTTATTGATTTTTATTTCCCAAACAAATCCTCCATTTCCTCTTTCTGCTGTTGTGTCATTTCCGCAAAAACATATTTAAAGATGTCCTTTGGGTCTGCAGGAGGCAATTTCTCAAACTCTGTGACTGCCTTTTCAATGACTTCCTGCGACTTGGTGAGAACGTTGTTCTTGTAGGCATCATCTAATAATTCCTTTTTGCGCATGTACTTTTCGAGCCTTTCAATCGGGTCTTTTTTACTCCACAATTCAAGCTCTTCCTTTGTCCTGTACTTGGAAGCGTCATCAGATGTGCTGTGGTCTGCCATCCTGTAAGTGTAGCATTCTATTAAAGTAGGCCCTTTTCCGTTTCTTGCCTTGTCGACAGCGTCTTTGGCTGCCTTATAGACTGCAAAAACATCCATGCCGTCAACCTGAATGCCTTCTATGCCGTAAGCAATTGCCTTTTGCGCAATTGTCTCGGAATGGGTTTGCTTTGCCCTTGGCACAGAAATAGCATATTGGTTGTTCTCGCATATGAAGACAGCAGGCACCTGGAAAACCCCAGCAAAATTCATTGCCTCATGAAAATCGCCTTTAGAAGTTGCCCCGTCGCCAAAATAAACAGCAGACACTTGTTTTTTGCCCTGCAACTTGGCTGCAAAAGCAGCGCCTGCAGCATGGACTGTTTGGGTTCCAACAGGAATTGCAATAGGGAAATTATTGACATTTTGCGGGCTTATAGAACCTCTTTCATCGCCACCCCAGTATTGGAAGACCTGCACAAGGGGGTGCTTTCTCGCTATGAGCAATGCGCTGTTCCTGTACATCGGAAAGATAAAGTCCTTGTCCTCAAGAGCCATTGCGCTTCCAACCTGGCATGCTTCCTGCCCCTTGAATTGTATATATGTTCCAATCCTTCCCTGCCTCTGCATGTTGAAGGCTTTCTGGTCAAAGACCCTTGTAAGAACAAGCATCTCGTAAATCTTCTTTATTTCGTCATTTGAAAGCTTGGGCATCAATGCTTCATCGCAGCTACCGTTTTCATCCAGAATCTGCAAGTACTCTACATTGAACTCTTTTAGCACCTTTTTTACCATGACACCCTCTTAAAGCCAGATTTTCAGCGGATTTATAAAGTTTTTTGATAGTGTTTTTGGGATTATATATTTTGGGTTATATAGATTTACTGGACAAATTCCACATTATCCATTTCTTTGAACTCTCTGTCACCCGTTAAGAATCTCAAATCATTTTTTAAAGCCAAAGTGTATCCTATGCAGTCCACATAAGAAAGTTTTTTGTTTTTTAGTTTTAATTTCATAGCATCAAAAATAACATCGTCGCTGATTTCAATAGCAGAGTCCCTAAATTGAAAATAGCCTGCCATTGCCTTTTCTTCACCCATATCCCTTAGCAAGCTGTAATATAGTTCTGCTAAATTAAATTTGCTTGTGGTTATAACTTCCTCAAAGTATTTAATATAATCAGGATTTCTTTTTACTATCTCAACTAAAGCATAAGTATCGAAAAAATATTTCATTTTTTGGACTTTTCCTCAGCCAAAATATCAGAAGCACTTTCCCATCCAGCGCGCATCTCATCTTTTATTTCTTGTGTGCTTCTTTTCCACTCTGGAAACATTCCAAAAACATCCTTAACTTTGACTCTCTTCTTTATTTCTATGATTATCTTTTCATTCGGCTTTATACCTTCTTCTTCCACAACTTCTTTAGGTATAACCACTCCTATTGAAGAGCCCCATTTCCTTGTTTTAGCTTGTATTTCCACCATAATATAACTTAGTTATATTTAGTTATATTTAAATTTATCGATTTTTAAAATTTTACTCCCTGCTTCTTTAATTACTTTCAAGTGGTTAAAAACGAAAGATTTAAATAATGGTTAATCTTTTAATTCGCTTATGACATACACACCTAGTAGGAGGGATTAATCAAAATGAGTAATCCACAGGCTGTTTCAGACAAGCAGAGAATAGCTGATATACTTAGTGATTTAAATTCTAGAGGTAGTTTAACTGCCTCAGTAGTCAATTCTTCAAGTGGTACTCCAGATATAATTGTGGAACCAAAGGATAAAGGAAATAGGATGGCTATCCATGATTTGGAAAGTGCTTTGTCACAACTAATTGACGATGGAACAAAAGTTGAAAGTTTGGCTAGTCAACGCAGTGGAGCTTTAGGGCGTTTAGTTGCAAATTATGTGATTAAATATGGTAATGATCAATATTTAGTGATATTCCAAGAAAGACAAGATAAAGATTCGTCTGCTTATTACAGATTTCCTGGTGGCATATAGTAATTCCTAATAGCAGTTAAACTTTATACTTCAATTAACTAAATCAATTTTTTATTTTCTTACCACATTCCCCACAAACATTTCTCAAGCTTTGCAAGAACTTCTCACAAAAGGCTTAAACTTTAATCACAATTTTTTTCGCTTTCAGTTCACTTGCAGAAATAACGTCTTTATACTTTTTTCTAGTCTCTTCTAGCTCTTTTAATAGCTCTTTATCTGACATTTTTGACATCTTTTCCCTTATTCTGTGCAGTTCCTTCATTGCTTTAGGCTCTTTTGTCATATTTCCTCCGGCGTTACTATGAATATTTGTTTGTAGCCTCTATTTAAATTTATTTTGTTTACACCAATCATAGTTTTTACTTTGACAATATGTTCAAGGTTCCAGCTTACAATAGTACCAATTTCGTTAAGACTTGCAATAGCTATGTGCAAGGCGTCATTTAAAAACTTTTCTGGGATTATTCCTTCGCTTACGTAAATTCTAGCTAATTTTGAAGCTTCTTCATTCGTTGCTAGAGTTTTGAATGGATGGTTAGTGATTAGTTCTAAAAGTGCACTCCTTTTTGGCTCTTTTGTTTTTTCTAATTCATTAATCACTAAATCTGATATAAACAAATCAAAATCATTCAATTTGTTGGCAAAAAATACTTTGGTAATTTTCTGCTTTTCTGGAGCATCTTCTGCAAATATAAAATTAAAAACTGATGATTCAAGGTAAAGTTTCATATTGTTTATCCCTCTTAATAACATTCCTCACGAACATTTCCCCTGCCCTGTAAGAACTCCTCACAAATGGCCCGGAAGCGCAGAACAGGAAGCCCAATTCCAAGGCTTTTTGCCTGAAATACTCAAATTTTTCAGGGGCAACATATTCATTTACTGCAATGTGCCAGTCAGTTGGGCGCAAATATTGTCATATTCATTTACTGCAATGTGCCAGTCAGTTGGGCGCAAATATTGTCCAATTGTTAAAATATCAACATTAATTTTTCTTAAATCCTTCATTGCCTGCACTACTTCTTCGTCAGTTTCCCCCAAGCCGAGCATTATGGATGATTTTGTGTAGATTTTCGGGTTTAGTTTTTTTACATTATTCAGGACTTCCAAAGATTGCCTGTAATTAGCCCTTGCATCCCTTACTTTACTTTGCAATCTTTCAATAGTTTCAATATTGTGGGCAATAACATTAGGCTTTGCGTCAATTATTTTTCTTAATGCTTCAGCATCTCCTTCAAAGTCAGGTATTAAAACTTCGACAATCATTTCAGGGTACTCTTTTTTTATTTCCCTGATGCACTCTGCAAAATGTGAAGCGCCTCCGTCTTCCAAGTCATCTCGGTTGACAGAGGTTAAAACAACATAATCAAATAATTTTATTTCTGCAAGCGCTTTTGCGAGCTTTTTCGGCTCTTCTGCATCAAGCTGCTTCATTGGGTTGCCTGTTTTCACAGCGCAGAATTTGCAGCCGCGAGTGCAGACGTCACCCATGAGCATGAAAGTTGCTGTGCCGCCATTCCAGCACTCGGAAATGTTGGGGCAATGGGCAGACTCGCAAACAGTATGTAAGCTGTGCTGATTTAAAGTGATTTTTATGCTGGAGAAA
>JAGVXR010000013.1 GCA_018303645.1 Candidatus Woesearchaeota archaeon | reverse complement strand
TGTATTGGAATAAAACATATGTTATTTTTATCCGGCTTGAATAAAAAGCCTTGTCCAAGTTTATAAGAATTTCCATCAATTATTATGCTTTCTTTTGTTATTTCAATTAGATTTACTGTTTTGTAGATTTGCTGTGAGCAGTCTTTTTTTTGGCTATCTAAATGACACTTATAAAATGCTTCTGGCTCTATGGCACAAACCCGAAGTTGCTGATCGCTTGTTGCTATGGGGTTTAATTTTATTCCTCCTTCTTTTCCAACAGGCTTTTCTATTCGTGAAGTTATTCCTTCGTAGTTTGAAAGCTCTATCCTTAAGTCCTCTAATCTTGTCAAGCTGCTGAATTCAAGCAGGCATTTCTCTTTGTCACGATACTGAGAGATTTCCTGCATAAAGTTTTTTTGCACGTTTATTGCAGCCTGCGGCAATGACTCGTCTTGCTTGACTTCCTTGCTTGGCTCAACCGGCAAAAACCTCTCTGCTCCCAAAGCCAGATTGGCGATTTTTGATATAAACCCTTTATCTTTTGAATAAAATGCAAAGAAAAAAACAAGAAGAAATAGAATAAGGACAACCCACATCATTATCTTATGAAATATCTCCTCTGCCATTTTTAAAAATAATTATTGATTATAGGTTTTATAACAGCGATTATACGGTCCTTAAAAAGATAATATAATACTCCCATTACTAATAAAAAAACTAAAACTTTGAGGGCGTCTATTAAGGTACCTTCCATGACGCCTGCCTTTTTTGAATTAATCAATTTTCACCAACTCCTGATTCTATAGCACATTTGTCAGCAACAGTGTCATATTTTGATATTGTTATATAATTTATGTCATTTCTTGTTCCTGTATTTGATGTCATAAGTGCTGATACTGCTGCACTACCTACAAGGATTAAAGGCGGAAATGCCCCACCTACCAAAGTAGCTCCTATGACATAAAGTCCACCTCCAGTTGTTACTAAGCCAAGTAAAGTACCAGCATCCCATTCATTTCCAGGACTTATAAAAGTTATAGCATATTTCAATCCTGGTTTAAATCCTTCATTATCTCCAAACAAAACCTTGCCTGCCCCTCCGCTTACTCCTGCTGTGCCTTGTATATAATCCAAGTAAGAGGCAATCTTGTCTTTTTTTATGAAACAGCTTCCTGTTTTGCATTGCCATTTTGTGTAAAGCTGATTGTATTCTGTTGTAGGCTCACTTAAACATCTTCCTTCTTTATTTTTACACTCATCCTGGCTATCAGTAGCAACGCAGCATTTAAGACCCTGAGCACATCTGTTGGAAGGCACTTCTCTCGAAAAATAATCAGAGTTTTTATCGCAAGATTGCATGCATTTTCCGCCTTGGCCTGATGAAGCGCATCTGTCTGTGCTGTCAACAGCATAATATGGGGCATTCAAAGAAGCAGCTAATTCATTATATCCAAAACCCTGCACATTTTTATCAATAGAGAAAGTATAGCATACAAAGCAGCCGTTTTGTATATTGTAGAAGCCTTTCTCAAACATGTTCTGTTGATGTCCTTCCAGCCACATCCACCAGCATCTGGCCATTAAATTCCTTATCTCAGTTTTTGTGCCCTCTTTTAAACCGTTTATGTGGTTTTTATAGTCAGAGTTCGGTAAATCCTTTTTATCTATAGTTTTGCAGGCTTTTGGGGCAAATTTGAATTTATATATAGGCACGCCTAGTGGTTTGACCTCATATTCTGTACCAAACCTCAAAGCGTTAAATCCCCTGCAGAGGTTTTCAGCAGTTTTCTCATCTGCTCTGGCACTTGCAATCAGAAAAACCCCAATAAGCAGACCTGTCCCTATAAGGACAAGAATAATCTCAATTAATGTTGCAAATTCAAGCCCTTTTTTATTTTGGCCTAAGGACACTTAAATTCCTCCATATCATATACAAAAATAGAAATCCTAGGGTTATGGCAAGTATCCAGTAACCAAGATTTTTAACTTGTGATTTTCTTAAAAGTATCATTTTATTTCTAAAAATAATTTCTGAGCTATTTATTAAATACGCTAACACAACACTTGTCTTTTCCATCATTTCTATCTGCTTCAGAACATTTTGCATTAGTTATTAAAGCTGAATTATCTGGACATTTATTTGGGTAGCATTGCCCTTGTTTTGATGCACAATCCTCCAAAGTTTGTGAAAATATTCTAACTCTTCCAGTAAATATAGTTGCAAGAACAACAAGCACAATCAAAGCTAGTGCTGCGATGATAATCACATTTATTGACAATCCTTGAGCCTTTTTATTGTTTTTAACCATACATTTATTCCTAAAGAACCAGATATATAAATATTTGGGTTAATGGTGTTATTGTGGCCTGCAGCAGCAAACCTGTCCTTCGCTCATGCCTTCAAATTTTCCTGAAATGCTGAAATCGCTGCCGCAGCCTGAACTTGGATAACCGCTTAAGTAGCCTACTGACTTGCAAGCCTTATCGCAAGTTAAAGAAGATTCCTTTACCCCCTCGCTGAATATCCTGAACCTTCCTGTGAATATCACGAATAAAACAACAAGGACTGCAAGGGCAATGGCTGCTATGATGATTGTGTTGATAGAAATGCTCTGGGATTTCTTTTGCATCTTAATCTATAGGAAATAACTTTAATTTTCGCATACATTTATTATTTCCTAATAAGCAAATCACAACGAAAAGGTACGAATATTAGTGTGATTTGCTATAAAAGGAAAAGCATTACTTTGACACGCAGCAGCATCCAAAAGGGCCGTCCTTATAGCTGCCGGCAATATACTGCCCGACAACGCAGGATTTTGTATTCTCATCTCTCGGGTGGTCGCCGGAGTTTGCGTTCAGGCTGGAGCATTTCTGGGCACAGGTGTCTGTGTCCTGCACTCCTTTTGTAAAGCCTCCCAGCCTGCCTGTGAATATGGCAAATAAGACTACAAGAACCGCAAGCGCGATTGCAGCGACAATGATTGTATTGATGGAAATGCTCTGCCCTTTTTTGTGCATTTAAATAACCTCTTTAATAAACAAATTGTGGGGCAAGTTATATATAAATATTTGGGTTTTATGCGCAGATCTCTAGTTTAGTGTACATTGTTGCCCCGCTTATGGGTATTGGAAACAATTTTGACCTTTTGTCTGCAGGGCATGGCTTGCCTATTTTAACCAGCGGCGAATTCGCATCAGCATAAGCCAGAAACTCGTATTTCATGCTCCATTTGTCAAGTGTATCTTTAAATATCTTCTTGGCTGTTAACTCAACAAATTCGCATGAATGCACTGTGCCGCAGGTTATGCTTTTTCCCTGGGCGCAATCCTGCAATAATTCCGTCATTGTAAGCTGCGAGCAGTCTTTTGCCGCTGTCTTAAGGAATGTGTTGAGCATGTTGGATGCAATCTCTGCGCTGACAAATCCTTTCCTGTACTCTACAGGAGTTTTAAGCACCAGAAACCTCACAATGAATATGGTAGCCACAAGTATTATCACTACAACTACAGCCAATCCGAGTATTTCCATCTGCGCTCGCTTCATTTTATCAGTGTTTCTATAGTCAGTATGCCGAACCCGTGCTTTCTTGCCACAGGGTCGTATAACGATATTGGCACGTTGGTCACAAATTTGCTTCTTGCATCTTCTGTTTTCCTTGAATAGATGCCCCACTTGGCTTCATCCGGGTAAATTTGGGTTATGGTTATGTTGCTGAATTCAAGCAGATCATAATAATAAAGCTCATTTTCCTTTATTGCGCTCTGGGCAATATTCAGTTTAAATACATCTATGCAATTGTCTGAGATTATGTTGTAATCGCTGCACTGGATCTCTGGCATAAACATCACCCTTTGGGCAATTCCTACTGATTTAAGCTGCGACAGCTCTTCCTGCTCAACTTCTATGTTGCCCTTGATTACCTTCACATAAAATATAAATCCGATAACGATTAGTATAAAGAACACAAATAAAACAGCAATTGTTTCCCCGATCTGGATTTGGGCTCGCTTCATTTTAGCAAACAATTCAATAGATGAGAGGGCATGAATATACCTGCATATTTTTGTTTTCGCTGGCTAAGGAATCAGCCGCAGCTGATATCTTGTCAATATTCCCCTCATTAAAATTAGAGGATGCCTCGCGGATTTTTATTAGGTGGTTCAGCGCGCTGCTGTAGAGCTGCTTGCACTGGATGCCGGATACTGCCTGGGTTAATTTTTTTGCCCTTTCCTCGTATATTTTAGTTATAAGGTTCAGCCTGAAAAATGAATTTCGCATGCTGCATTCATACGATTCTAAAGTATCTGCATGCACCGCCCCCATCAGGGATGCCTTTCCTATGTAGGAAGAGGAGCCCTTTGGCTCCCAGGAATCTCCATCTTTTTGGAAAAATTCAACCTTTCCTTTTTTTTCATCGCCGTCGACCCTTATAGCCGTCACATCAGGGTCCTGCATATTTTTTAATGAAATCGGGAAGTCCGTCATTTCGCCCACAATGACAAATTTGACTTTGTAGTCGTTCAGGTTTTTGACTTGCGGCTTTAAAGTGTAGAACTCCTTTTTTATTCCTGACGGCATGGACTTGTTTATTTCCCTTGCAATATTATTATTGCCGATGATTATATATCTCAGCTGGGGGCTGGTGATATAAAGAAGGTTTGTGGCCCTGTAAGGGGCGCTGAATGCCAGTGTCTGTGTTACCAGCTTGTCTCCTTTCAGCGAGCTTGGCGCGAATAATATCAGGCTTTGATACTGCTTGGATATGCTGCCCAAGGAAACCCTGCCGCAATTTACTTCTATATCAGAATCAGGTATGTCTATTATGTTGGTGGTATCCGTGCCTACGCTTGCGCCTATGATTATCGCCTCTATGCTTTTCAGCACGGTAGCCTTTGTTGACATCTCTGACACGTTTTTTTGCTTGACGACAACCACAGTAAAGAACAGCAAGATTGCAGTTCCTGCTACGAGCACAAATATCCAATTAAACTGCATCTCAAATGCTTTTTTATTCATCATATTAAATCTGCATTAACTCCACTGGCTCAGCTCTGCATGGCTGCCTTTCCCCTCAAGCTTAAGGCTTATTTTTCCGCCAACTGCCCTGATGCAAAGCACATCAGGCTCAACAGATATTTTTCCGGCATCAAATGACTCCTTTGCTATTTTTTCTACCAAGAAGACGTTTCTCCCTGTATTTGAGAGTATGCTGTCCTTTATGATGGGGTCTACTGAAGACGGAAGGCTTGGACTTTGAACAGACTCGACAAAGCATACCTGGGAGTAGCCAGCGCATAGCTGCAGATCCTTTCTTTTTATGCTTCCGAAATCGCTCGAGATGCTTTCCACTGCATTCTGAAGGTCCCTCATAAATTTAAGGCACTGCACCTGCTCTGCGCGCTCTTTGAAGTTCTGCACGGCGTTATATCCGTAAACGAGAATAAAGGATATCAGTATTATTGTCAGGATATATACAAATATGTGGCTGTAAAGCTGGGATTTCCTCATTTTTTGGCATTTTTAGGCTTCTTCTTTTTTGCTTCTTTTGCTATCTCTTTCAATTTTATGAAAACATCCTCTTTTTTAGCGGGTTTTTTCTTTGGGTGTAATCCCGGCTTTTTCCCAATTTTTGGCTTAGGTGCCCTTCTTTTTTCTTTGGCAGCCTGTTCAGGCTTTTTGATTTCCACTACTGGCTTTTCTTTTCCTTCTCTTCGGAATGCCTCAAACAGCCGTTCTCTTTCTTTTTCCCTTTGCTCCTCTTTCTTTTTTAGCGCCTCTTTCGCAGCTGCACTTGTTGCCTCTTGTCTCTTTTGAGGCAGTTGTACCTGCTGTTGTGCTGGCATTCTTGTGATTTCTCTGGGCTTTGGCCCGAATTTCTGTTCTTTCCTTTTTTGGACTGCCCTGTAAGCCAAATACCCGAATCCTGAAAGCAAAACAGCTATGCCCAAAGTGAACATCAGAATATTCCTCAGGTTGGATTTAGGGAAATCTTCAGGGTCTACCGGGCTTGTCTGCCTGTCCATTTCCTCCTTGTCAGAAAATCCGTCGTTGTCAGTGTCTGCAAGATTTGGGTCTGTGCTACTGCCATAGGTTTTGTACACATTAAACTCCTCAATATTTGTCAATCCGTCGTTGTCTGAATCCAAGCCTGCGTCATTTGGGTCATCAGGATTTAAGTCATTCTTCAACTCAAAATCATCATACATTCCATCTCCGTCTGTATCCTTGGCTGCGCCTTCCTCGTCATCAGGTATGTCGTTGCAATTTTGGTCATTATCCTCGCACTTTTTGCATAATGATGAGGCGCACTGCAATCCCTCGCTGCAATCCCCACTTATATCGCAGCTGCCTCCTTCGCTGCATTTATTCGGGCATGGCCCGCCGCAGTCGATATCTGACTCGCCGGGGCTGAACCTGCCGTCTGAGCATTTCTCGGGCTCTCTGCAGGTTCCGAAGCTGCAAAATCCATTTTCGCAGTCCGCATTTACATTGCATGCTTTGTTGTTTGCGCACTTTTTGCAGGAGCCGCCGCAGTCTGTATCGCTTTCCTGCTGGTTCTTTAGATTATCATCGCATTTGGGAGATGCGCATAATCCGCCCATGCAGTAGCCGGTAATGCAATCCGTATTTTCTATGCATTTGTATTCTTTTACAATGCATGAATTTTTATCCAGATTGCAGTTGCTTGTGCATTTAAGATTGCCCGAATCATATCCAAGATTTAAGCATGTACTTCCTTTAAAGTCCGTATTGTCGCAGTCTTCGCTCAGCTGGTTTACAGCATTGTCCCCGCACTTTTCAGGAGGCTGCTTAAGCTCGCAGTTGGCATAATCAAAGGTGCAGTCGCTTCTGCAGACCAGAGTGCCGCGCTTGTATGCATCGAAAGAAACACATGTCTTCTGCTGCAAATCAGATTTGTCGCACTGCTCTCCAAATCCCGCGCTGTTTGGACTTTGGGCTTTTCCGTCTCCGCAAACATCCGGATTGGGGTCAGTGCAACTGCTTGTGTCGAACTTGCAATTTGAACATCTTAAAGTACCTGAGTTGTAGCCGAAAGACTGGCATGTCCTGCCTTTAAGCGCCTGCCCGTCGCAGTCTTCGCTCAGCTGGTTTACAGCATTGTCCCCGCACCTTGGATTCTCGCTTTGGTCGCAATCGCTTGTGTCGAACGTGCAGTCCCCTTTGCACTTTAGATTTCCTCCCTTGTATTTGTCAATATCATTGCAATTTTTGCCGTCTAAGTTAGATTTGTCGCATTCTTCGTTTATTTCGGCGCTGTTCGGCTTTTGTACAGCCCCGTCTCCGCAAGTTGCTTTTGGCTTGCATGGGCCGCAAACGCCTCCGCAATCAATATCGGTCTCTTTATCGTCTTTTATTCCGTTTGTGCAGTTCAGCGGCTTCTGGCTTACGTCTATTGTTATGCCGTCGCTATCCCTGTAGTCACTAATTAGGTTTACTATGTTTTGCGCCCTCACCCTGAAAAAGTAGCCGTTGCCGTTGGTTAGATTCAGGCTTGCCCCGTTTCTTGTCACAAGCACCCATTCATTATTGGCAGAACTAGGGATCATGTTCAGGACAATCCTGGATGATCCCGACTCCATCAGTGCATAATAGTTGGCAGCTACTTTGGACTCGTTGTCGATGCTGTTCCATTTTACGCGCAAGGCTTCGGTGCTGAACGTGAATTCGGGGTTCGGCAATGTGCTGCTGTCGTTAACCCACAAAACAACCGGAGGAGTGGTATCTATTGTGAATTCAACTGTTTTAACATCGGAGTATCCTTTTGTGCCCATACATACAACATAAAATGTGTGTTTGCCAGGTGTTGAAACTATGTTTTTTGTGTGGAAATATCCTTGCGGTCCGAAGAAATCACCGCTTCTTGCTGTTGCATCTGTCTCTGAAAATTGGCATTGTGCATTCTTGTTTGTCTCTATAGCCAATGTCGCTGTTGTTGAATTAAAAAATGGAGGTGTATAGGATGTTATGGATATAGGTATTGTAGTATTAACATCTACCATCAATTCGCTGGTTGGGGACACCAGCCCCGCTTTGTTTTTGCAGGCTACGAAGTACAGAAATTTGCCCTCGTTTTCAATTGGCACCTGTTTCTTTTTTATTGTCCTGAAATCAATGCCGTCAGCCGCTTCAAATTTGCCTTCCATTGCATCAAAGTCTTTGGCAGTATTGCTGTAACTGCATAATGCGGGCTCGTCGGTTTCAACAGCCAATGTAGTGGATGAAGGCACTTCAGCTACAGGGTTCGGAAATGCAGATATACTTTTTATGATTGGCGGGGTTGGGTCCACATTTATGTCAAAGGATTTGAATGTTATCCCCTTCCCGTCCCTGCATCTGACAAAAAGCTTGTGCATAGACGAATCGCCGCTGGGAATTTTGCTGAAATCAGGTGTCTCGTGCCGTGTGCCGCCGCTTATTACAAATTTCTCCATGAACTCGAAGTTGAAATCTTTGTCAAGAAAGTGCCTGCATTCCGCATTGTTGTCAGTTTCCATGCCAAGGTCAAACACCGACTTGGAAGCTGTTCCAAATAGCGGATTAACAAGCCTTATAGAAAGAGGGATTGCATCTACCACAAACTCCACTGATTTTTTGACGTTATTCTTCGCTAAATCGCTTGCATCAACCTCGAGCCGCTTGTTGCCGTCAGACATGTTTACTGATGCCGTGAATAATTTGTTGTTTGCGGATGAAAATCTGTCCTTTATTTCTTCCGATCCTATTTTAACGGAGTTGAGGGCGGCTTCCTTGTCAAATTCCAATTTTATGGATATTAATGACTTGTTCAAGATTGCTCCGTTCTCCGGCTCTATGGCGAGGTTTGGCTTGTTGTTGTCGATGATAATGATTTGCGACAGCTGAGGGTCCATGGAGATTCCTTCTTTGCTTCTGGCATTCATCTCAAATGTGTACGTGCCATTCCCCAAAGTTGGCACAACAGGGAAACTTACTTTTGTATTAGGCTCTGCATTTCCCTGCAGAGGCAGGGTAAACCCGGTGTTTTTGTTCACAAGCTTTGAGAAAAACACGACAGCAGGCTCTACAAATATAACATCTATTGTCGGGTTCTGGTTGCTTGTGTATATTTTGTCGAGAACTTTTGAGCCGCCAGTCACATTCACACTCAATACCTTGGGACCTGTTGTATTGCTGTGGACTTCTATTGCTAATTTTTTAACCTCGCCTATGTTTTTGGCAGGATCCTGGGAATAATATCTTATGATATTTGTTCCTTCATTAAAAGACAGGAGCTTGGCCCCGTTACCTGCATCAAAGGCATTAAGATTGCTCATAATTATGGTTCTGCTTCTTGTGGAAGAGCTGTAAGGATGCCCCTGCGCGCCGCATGGCTCAACACATAAGAATGTTGAGTAATCAGTTGATGTTTTTAATCCGAATGAGCCGTTGATGCTTGTTTTGTCATAGACCTTTACTATAAGGCTGTCAACTTTGCCTTTTCTTAGAAGAGGGATGAGTGTTGCATTCGGGGCAAAATAATCAGTCTCGCATAGCGCATTTGTGCAGTCCGGCTCGCTGTTGCCGTCGGCATTCTTGGAGCATGCATTGTTGAAGTTCTGGCATGCTTTTATGCTACATTCATCCGCTACGGTATTGGTTATTTTATTGTTTTCATCATGGGTAACAATTCCGCATTGCTCGGGATTGTAGTCTGTGCATACCGCCTCATTGCAATTTTTTGATTTGCCGTCGCGGAAATAGCACCTGAACTGGCCTTCTGATAATGCATTTGACTTCTCCTCTGAGCATAAGTCAAACACCTCGTTAAAAGCCCGTATATTGCTTAACGTCTTTGTGCCCTTGGTTTCGCACCATTGGCAGTTGTACGTCGAAGCGCTCATGCATACCCCAATCCCAATCTGGTTCGCCAGATTCTTCCACTTGCAGTTTCCCACGCCGCAATTGTCCCTTTTGCACGCATCTTCGGTTTTATAATCGTAGCATGCCATTGACGTGTCGCAGTTGAAGCATACGTCTACTGTTGAATGCGACCTGTCATAGAAGCAATATCTTGTTTCTCCTTCTGTTTCGCAATCCTGCAGATTATAGTAAAGCCCGAATGGATTGGCTGAATTGTAATTGCAGTTTATCTTATTTATGCATGAAGGCTGGTTATCTTCCACTATGCAGATTTGCTCTTGGGTGCATTGCGGATATGGCCCTCTTGGAACAAGCTTGTTGACAGCATCGCATAAAAATGCCCTGTTAAGCAGGTATCCAAATTTTGTTTTTACACCCGTGGCAAAGTCTTTTGAAAACTCTGTCTGGAAGTTTGATGTAAGATAGTTCCTGTACTGGGTGTAATAGGGCTCATGGATGCAGAAGTTGTCAAATGATAATTTGTTTAAGCATTCTATGTTGCCAAGGGTTGCTGTATTTGTTATTGTGGGCATTGCCGTCTGCAGGCTGTATTCTGCCTTAATCTGGTATGTGTAATTGGAGTCAAACAACAAATCCTCGCTTGTGTCCTCAAACGAGTTTATGTTTGTAACGCTGACAAGCGCGAAAGCTGTGCAGCCGCTGCCCTTACACCTTAATATGTCATATGAAACAGCTGTTTGGCTGCATTCATCCTGCCACTTCAATAAAAACTTCTTTTGGCCTTTTACAGGAGTTATCTGAAAATTGCTCAGCCTTGG
>JAGVXR010000012.1 GCA_018303645.1 Candidatus Woesearchaeota archaeon | reverse complement strand
CATGAAGGCAGCTTAATAACAGACTTAATAGAAGAACCTCCGTACAAGGGCAAGAAAGTCAAGGTAAGCTACAACAAAAGGCAGTTTTACGACAGAATTATCTGCTGCTTTGTCGCAAAAATCACCTCATATATGTCCTCTGGCAGGTTGAACCTGTCAAAAAGGATAACCATTTTCTAAGAGAAGTGTTACAGGTATATAAATGTTTCGCTTTTAGATACTAGTATAGGGAAATGTATATTGATTATTTTAAAAGTTAAAAGAATGTTAATTTAAATAATTTATATACAAGTTAATTTATGAGTAGTGAATGCTAAAAAGCTTTATAAGCTAACTTGCGATACTTGCCTTTTATGGGCGAATTAATTCCTTATAAAAGTGGACATTTAGAGAAGATAACACCTCAAGAGCTTGTAAAACCTGAAGACTTAAAACTGCATTTACCGCGCTTTTATTTGGCAAGAAATGTTTATGTTGGTAATTTTAATGAAGCAGGCTTCGTAATTATTGATACACAACCAGGTTTAAAGCCTTTTTGGATAGGTTTTGATGTCCTATATGGATATTCTCCGAAAGAGGTTCAAGATATGATAGATACACATCAAATAACAGAACAAGAAAGGTATTTCTTTGATACCACTGGTGGAATGGCTGCATTAAGATTTTTTGCTCTTTCCGAAGAATTGATGGGAATATTCGAAAAAGACGAGTACTTAGGCGAGCGGATGATTAGAAAAATATGTGAAAAAGGAATAGTTCCGAAAGAGTTTAATGAAGTAGAAATAATACCTGAAGAGCGTCAAATGGTTGGTCAATATGCGTATACTAGGACAGAATTAATAAAAGAATTGGATGACGTAGTAAACTTAACTTTACGTCCTCCAAAGGAAAGGACTGAATCTGTTTATCGTTATTATCCATATGTAACTCATTTTCCAACACAGGCTTACGGCATCGTCACAGATACTCTGGAATCAGCAGTCCAAGAAGCTATTGTAAGGTTTGATGAATTTGGTGAAAAGTTTAGATTATCAGAAACATATCAAGAATTAAAAACCAACCCCTTTTTAATTACGGAACATAAATAAACAGCACAACAACAGATTAAACTTGACTTAATCACTATCTCCCAATAAACCCTCAAAACCTCATTTCACAAACTCCACATTATCAAAATTCTCAAACCCTTCATCGCCAGTTAGAAATCTTAAACCCCTTTCTTTGGCAATGACATAACCGACACAGTCTATGAATGAGAATTTTTTAGTTTTATTCTCGAATTTAAACTTCATTGCCGACTTTATAATTTCAGCATCAACCAGCAGAGCACTCTGTTTTAGTTTTTCATGCCAAGTTTCGGCTGCTTCAACATTTTTCTTGAGCAATGAATAGTACAACTCCCCCACATTTAAAACAGAAGTTATTATATCGTCTTCCTTATATTTCTCATAGTTTTTATTCTCTTCAATAATCTCTATTATAGCGTATGTGTCAAAAAAATAATTCATTTTTAGAAAAATTTGCTATCCAATTCCTTATCAACTTCTTTTAAAAGTTCTTTTGTATTTATTTTTAGTTTAAGCTTTCCAAATATATCTTTCACTTTTAATGTTTTGACAGGTGTAATAACTACCTTGACTTTCTGGTCCACATGCAAGCCCTCCTTCTTAACATCTTCTTTAGGTATAACTAAGCCAATTGAATTTCCCCAAGCCCGCAAAGTAGTTTCACGTTCTATCATATTATACACATATAATTAGATAGTATAACTTATATAAAAAGGTTTCTATTTTAGGACATTTACTTCCCAAAAAACCCTTTCAAAGCACTTTCATAATCCAAGCTAACTTCCATATCCCATTCTTCAGGAAAACAACTGTAATAATTTCTCCACGCATATCTCTCGTCAAGAAAGATAATAGCTCCTTTGTCTGTTTCTGAGCGGATGCACCTGCCGGCATTCTGAAGGCATTTTGTGATGGCTGGCAGAACATAGCCGTATTCAAAGCCCCTGCCGAACTTGTCGTCATAGTATTCTATCAATAATTTTGCCTCGACATCAGGCTTGTTCAATGGCAGCCCGACTATGATTACGGTTTTCAAAACGCCCGGCATATCAATTCCTTCTCCAAAAGAGCCTGTTGAGGTGCCAAGCAGCACAGCTCCTTTGTCCTTATAGCCCTTAAAAGCGCTCAAAAGCTCCTCTTTTTCCCTTTTTCCGTGGCTCTGCTTTTCAATGAAAATGGGCTTTTTTGAAAATTTGCTTAAGCTCTCATTGACATTCAGCATTAAATCATAGCTTGGAAAGAATATCGCAGAGTTGCCGTTCACCAGATTGACAATGTCTGCACAAATTCCTGCAATCTCCCCATACTGCCTATGGCTTCTTTCAGCAAACTTTGTTGTTGTTTTCGGGATTATCAGATTCAGCCTGTTTTTCTTCGGGAAAGGGCTTTTGTACTCTTTTTCAACTGCATTAGTAAAGCCAAGAATGTCCCCGTACATGGAGGTGGGCGTTAAAGTGCCTGACATCAGAATAGCTGAATGGGTTCTTTCAATAACCTCTTTTGCTGCAAGCGAGGGATCCAGGCACCTGTATGACAATGTAACTTTCAGCTTTTTGTCCATTTCTTTCGTAAGAATCCTGCCATAGCCGATATCAGAGCCAAGCCATGCTTCCAAAAACTTTGCAACGCCAAGCACATAGCTCATTTTTTGCTTTTCCCTTATGTCTTCTCCAATAAAGAAAAGCTCTGCTATAATATCATCATAGCTTTTTGATTTTATTATTTCGTCAACCAAATCATTCTTCCTTAGAGTCCTTTCATTCCAAAGCCCTTCATTTTCAAGGCTTTTGCCAAGCTCAAAAATGGCATTTTCAACGATCTCAAGATTTGATATTGTTTCTTCATATCCAAACCTTCTCGCTTCTTTTTTGGCAATCTCAATGACATTGCTTGATGTCCTGTGAGTTAAAAGCTCCCTTATTCTGTTTGGAAGATTATGGGCTTCATCCACTACCAAGACAATGTTTTCAAGCCCTTTTTTTATTTTGAAAAGAAAAGAATCCCTTATTGCCGGGTTAAAGATGTAATAGTAATCTGCTATGATTACCTTGGCTTTGTCAGCAACCAATGCGGCGAGCTCGTAAGGGCACATCTTTCTGCTTTTTCCGTGCTCTATGAAGCCCTGCACATTGCACGGGCTTATTATCTTCAGCTCTTCAACTGCCTGCTTTGCCGGGATTGTCGGCTGCATATTCGGCTTGAGGGTGTTCAAATAGAACTCGCAGCTGCTTTCCTCCCTCAATGATTTGCAGTATTCATGGAATGAGCTGTTTGGCATTGCATCTACTCCATTCTGCAGGCACATCCATTTCTTGCCTATTATGTCGGCGCACTCCACTTCAATGCTGAATTTCTGCTTTATCTGCCTTAATGTGTCAACTACAATCTTGTGCTGGGTCTGCCTTGATGTAAGGAAGAAAATTGTGAGGTTGTTTTTTATCGCCAATGACAGTGCAGGAGCCAAAACTGCGATTGTTTTGCCAATGCCCGTAGGGGCGTGCATTATGATGTGCTTTTTGCTGCTTATGGCGCTGTAAACGTCAGAAATCATATTGCTCTGGATTTCCCTTACTTTGGAGTATGGAAAGTAGATTTCTTTCTGGAACTCTTCGGTTAGCATATTAGAAGTGAGTTTAATTTAGTTTATAAGATTTGTTTTTTATGTTATAATCTCTATCAATAATTTATTTTTGCCTATTTTTGAAATCAAGACTTCCTCATTGCCCTTCAATTGCATATTTTTCTCTATATCTATTGGTATTCTGATGACTGTGCCTCTTGCGCTTTGACTTAATTTGCGGTGCAATTTTAAAGGCTCACCCCAGATTCCCAAGTTACGAGCTATCTCTATCATTTTTTGCCCTTCTTTTTCCGATACAAACTCCTCTCCGCAGGATGCGCAGCGCTTTCCCTTAACAACAAAAAAATGTCCTTCGATTTCTGATACTATGTCATTTACTTCTACAAGATTGTCTTTCTCACAATTTGGGCATACAACCATTTTTAATCACCTTCCGAACCAGTTATCACAAATATTGTACCATACTCAAAATAATAAACAAAAACTATTTTCTTTGAACCATTCTTTCTTACATATGCTTCATATTTTTTCTTTCCGACTTTGTCAATCTTGTATGCAATTTTTATGGCTTCTCTCAAATCATGAAAATCCCAGTTCCACTTTTTCATGTATTTCAGCATAAAGTGCTTGCTTGCCTCTATTTTGCATGCCTCGATGTCAAAATCTTTACGCATCAAATAATCACTATATAAAATAGTGAAAATCAATATATATAAATCTTTCGGTTTTAAATTGTTTATAAAAAATAACTTTAACAGATAAACAATAACACCACAATAAAAAATCAAAAACACGAGAGCGACTTCTGTATTCAAAAGGCAATGGAAGTAAACCACTTGTGTTTGTTTTACTTGATTATATGTCTACCTGTTCATTTTACCTGTTCATTTTACCACTTCCCAAAACTCAACAAAAAGGAAAGATTTAAATAAAACGAGTTAAAGGGTTTATAGGTAAAAAGGTGAGATAAAGAATGGGATTTTGGACTGAGTATTACTCTACATTGCTCAAGGGGCTTACTGCTACTTCTTGGAAAGAGAGAAGAGAAGCTAAAAAATTAGTAAGAGGTCTCAAAAGACAAGACCATGAATTGTATGTAAAAATAAGAGAAGAAGTAGGTGAACATAGAGTTACGGCTGCGTTAAAGGATTTAGAACACTTTATAACTCAAGTTAGAAAATCAGCAGAAGTTGCCGAGAAATTTATTTTTAATGCACTTACCCAAGATCGACAAATCTTGCAAGCAGAAAAAGAAATATTGGACGCTCTTAAAGAATTATCAAAAGTAACTGCAAATTCTAAGAATAAGGTATTAGGAAAATTAGAGCATGAGATGGCACTAAGCATATATCAAGGAAGTAAAGATGCTGAGGGTGAAGAAAGGGGGGAATATAAGATAGTTATGGAAATTTTAGATGAAGTCCATCGGCATCATAAAGATTGGATGGAAAAAATCAGAACATCATTTCAAGATAAGGGTAATCAAAGTTACTTGGCAAGATGGGCTATAAGGGGAGAGATATTAAGAGAAACAAGAGACATAAGGGCATTAAAAGGGGTAGTAAAAAACATAAAAACTCTTACAGCTAAAATTAAGGCAC
The DNA here is from genome assembly GCA_018303645.1 of Candidatus Woesearchaeota archaeon. Lineage (GTDB taxonomy): Archaea > Nanobdellota > Nanobdellia > Woesearchaeales > GW2011-AR4. Next base: position 10,080 of record JAGVXR010000012.1, on the reverse strand, counting down.
AGAAGGCAAGCGGAAAATTAGATCATTGGATACAACAAAATTTGGAAGAAGATTATCTTATAGTGAGGGATTCCTTAAAAGATGCATTTTATGAATCCTACTTAATTAAGAAAAGAGATTTGCTTATGTTTTTAAAAATATTGTTTAATCTTCATAATTTGAGAGAGTGGTTAGGTGAATGGGTTGAAGAACATAATCTGCCTAGGGCAAATGTAGACAACCTTATAGAAGAAATCAAGGGATTAGAAGACAATATTGCCAAACACATACAACCAATTGCGCAAGGCTTTAGGATAATAATTAATTCAATAGACAAAATCCAAAATTTAGCTCTTCAAGAAACTAAAGAATTGTAAAATTTTCTAAAAAAGAGGCCATTAACATGATGCAAATGCGGGACTGGATTTCCGGAGCAGTAGGCGCTGTTATATTCCTGCTTGGCTTGATGCCAATGCTTGGGTATCTTACTTTCTTAAACGATTTGCCTGCTACATTGATGATCTGGATTGTGGCAGGAGCAGGGCTTTATCTGGCTGTTGATTCCATAATAGAGATAACCAACAGCAACATTGTTGGATGGTGGAGCTTTGGAGTTGCAATAGCTGTTTTAATAATCGGCTTGTTTCCATTGCTGCACAGCTTCGGCATTGGCCCATCTTGGTTTGAGTTCAACTGGCTGAACAGGACAGCTTACAACATAATCTTTATCATAGAAGGCTTTTTCCTTATGATAGCCACTTTTGCTATGGAGCTATAGGTAACTTTGATAGATTGCATACACATTAAAAATTCTATCTAAAAAATTTTATTTGCAGAACGGGTTTGGCACTGTTGTATAGTTGATCCACACATAAGCCAAGACAAGCCCCAGCACCAGCGCGATGGCAAACATCATTGCAGGATGGGTTACAATTGCCTTTTTGCTTTTTAAAAAATCCATTAAAATCACCTTTTTTGATTTGTTGGGCAATTCCTGAAAAAGCATCTATTTAAACATTTCTATTTTATAAGCGGGCCATGGAGGTTCCCACAAGCCTTTTGGAAAAAGCCTTGGGAAAACCATGCAATGCAGGATATAAAATCCTGCGGAACGATGGAAAATAAGCGGGCCAGGGAGGATTCGAACCCCCGACCTCCTGCTTACTTCAAAACCCAAGGATTTGAAGGATTGCAAACCTAGGGTTTGGAATAGAAGGCAGGCGCTCTATTTGCGCGAGTAACGCAATCTGATTACTCTCCAAGCTGAGCTACTAGCCCACAAAGATGTAGAATTAAATCAATTATTTATAAAAGTTGTCAATAAACAAGCTCTTCCCTGTGCCTCATTATGTAGTCCTTGAAGCTGTTCACAAACTTCGGCATCATGTTCAATGTGCTGAAATCTGCTTCGGCGAAAGGCCCGATTTTGATATTTTCTATTTTTTCCCCTGCAATTTTTATATCTTGCGGATTGAACAAAAAATCTTTTCTTTTCTTTGCATAGTAAATGGTAGGAAGATTGTTAACATCCAAGCCAATCAGCCTGCACATTACAAAATCAAGAGCAACTGCATCGCTTGATGCCCCAAGAATGCCTGCGAATTTTGCATTGCCGTTGCAGGGGCCATTGCCTTCCATCCCGCAAATCCCGTCAATAACATTAAGCACAACCTTTTTTCTCAATGAGGCATATAAGTCAAGAAGCATGTTGGCAAAATACTCCATTTTTGAGTACTTTAAATGGTAAAACCCCCTCCTAGGGCCGGGCATCATGCTGTAAAGGTTTTTGACAGCGCCTGTAAAGTAAAGCTGTGAGTGTGTTTTTAATTTTGGGATGTTTATGACAGCGTCAGCCTCATTAAAGTAATGGGTCAGAGGAAACTTCCTTACAACCCGCCCATTTTCATTTTTTATATTTATTTTCCTGTCAAAAACTGCAATTTTCACATTAAGTTTTTTGCAAACATCATAGATTCCGCAAGTTTTCATTGCAGATAGCGTGTCATCGGCAAAAGGGGCATCTCCAACAAGCAATTCGCAATTTTGCTTTTTTAGAATTTTAATCACCGCTTCAATAACAGCGGGATGCGTTGTTGCGCATTCTTCCGGAGCACTGCCTTTGACAATATTCGGCTTCAGAAGAACTTTCTGCCCCCTCTTTACGAATTTTTGGATTCCGCCAAGGTTATTTATTAATTTGCTTACAGATTCGCCAACTTCTTCTTGGCTGTAAGAACCGCAGTTTTCCAGGCTAACCGTGCAAGGCATAAGAAAATGTATATTTTATTGTTTAAATAGTTTATTGCGACAAAGCCTCGTCCCAAGAGCCAATCCACATGGTGCAGTGCTTTTTACCCTCCCAGTAATAATAGCAGTTCTTCCCGAACTTTTCCCAGCGCACGCAGCCAACGCAGCTTGGCGGCGCATCGCTTTTCTTTTCTGGCTTTTGCTCCGGCATCTTAATCCAAAAACTCCTGCCTCTTTATTTTGTCAGGCAAGTACTTTTCAGATATAAATGTTATGCCTTTTGACGACAATGCCTGTATTTCAAGCTTTGCTCCGAATTCCTTCATCATCTTGAATTGCCTTTGCCAAGCCTTGTTTTTCTTGAACCAGTCGTAATCGGCTATCTGCTTCAGCCTTGCGAAATCCACATCCTTGAACCTGATGAAATGCTTTTTCAGGTCATAATTTGCGACATCGTCTGCCGTAACGCCCAAAAATTTCGCATTTTGCAGCGTCATAGCCCCCGACATGTGGGCAAGATTTATCGAGCCGAACTTCAGAACAGAATAAATGTAGAATCCCCACGGGTCGAAATCCGCCAAAACATAGATTGGAAGCTTGTCCCCTTCATTCAGCCGTTGCAGCAGCCTTCTTATGCCCCTTGTTGTCTGCCCCTGCGATGTCACAATTATGCAGTTCTGCTTCTCCCAGAATTTGTCCTCGTGCAGCCTTTCCCAAACAGCCTGCTTCTCCATGTAGATTATGTATTTTGCCTTGATGCTTTTAAAATCAATATCCTCCACATTTGAGGGGATGCTCCAGCCTCCGCTTCCCAATTTTGCCCAGTTTATGGTGTCGCCTGAGTCTTCTACCACTACATTGCCGGCAACAGAGCCCATTTTGTTGGCGTTTACGTTAAGCTGCTCCCTTGAGCAGCCGGTTATAAGCTCCAGATCTTCTATAGCATTGTCGCTTTCAGCCTGCTCATCCACAATATTGATGCTGGAGCTCGGGATAGTTCGTTTAGCCATGTAGAAAACATCCCTCAGGCTGGCGTGCTTTTGCACATCAAGGAGGCTTTTGCTTATTTTTGCAACCTCAAGCGTCTGCAGGAATTTCTTCGCATGCCCTACATTAAAAAAAGTCCTTTGCTGCTGCTTGCTGCCCAATCCCAGTGTTCTTGTTTTTTCGTCAAAAATAATGTTAGACAGGCTCCTCAAATTGAATTCTATAGTCGGATTTCTGCCTTTCTCTATGTCATCTACAAGGCTTTTTCCGAAATCCTCAAGCTCCTTAACCGGCTTCTTCTCTTGCTTCTTCATTTTCCTTTTTCTTAAACTCCATTTTGTATAATCTGTCGTCAGCGTCTTCCTCTATGATCTCTTTTTTTATCTCGGGCTTTACAAGCATCTTCTGCAGCCCCTGCAGTATTTTTTCCTTTTTTTCTTTGGTTAATGCCGACAGGGAATCTGCGACTTCGGGGAGGTACTTTTCAAACATATTGGCCCTTTCAATCTGCTGCGAAATCCTTCCTTTTTTCCTGACATAAGTGCCAAGCAGCCTGCCGCATTCCTGCAGTGCCAGCTTTATATCTTTTATAATCTCGGCATAGTGGGCGATTGCCTCCTTGCTCTCGCTTGTGAACGGGACCCATACAGACGCCATGTGCACGACAATAACCACAGGGCCTATTGGTGTGGAATCGCCGGATTGCTGCAATCCATAAGGCTTCCAGTTTGTTTCAATTATGCCTCTTGTCATTGCGCATGCACCTTCTTGATAAAGCAAAGGAACCCTGTTTGCAAACCTCAGAATATTGGCTTTTTCCTCTTTTGGGATGTCTCCCCCGTAAGCAATCCCAGCTTCTATTATAAAGGGATTTCCCCTGTAAACAGAGGGCGGCCTTGATGTTGCACAGTAAAACTCGGCTTTTATCTCCTTCCTCAGGCCTTTTTCAAGAAGCTCTTCACCAATAGGGCTTAAACAATCTGTCGGCGGAGCAATAATCTTTGTTTTTTGTATGCCCTGCAATAATTTTTCAGCAGCATCCCTGCTTACCTGGCTGGGCTTTGTGCTTGGAAGAAGGGCAGCATGCTCGCAGATTTCCTTTGCAGTGCCGGGACCTACTCTTGAAAACTCCGAGGTCAGGAAACTCTGCAGGGTCCTTGATTCCGTCCACCTTAGCTTGTCCATAAGCATGCCTAGCTCAATTCCGTAAGGATGCGGCTTGATTTCCTTTGACTCGTATGGCAGCTTGTCAGTTGCTCTCGCGTATATTACCTGCTCTGATTTTGGATTGGTGTATACTATTGTAACATGCGGATTGATGACTGCTGTTTGCTTTAGGTATTCGTCAACAGACTGGCTGCCTTTTAAGTATTCCGCCTCAAGGTCAAGCTCGACCTTTGTGCCGTGCTCTTTCGCCCATTCAACAGTTTCCTCCTTTGCAATAACCGGCTTGTTGCTCTGCGTATCAATGTTCAATTCGTAATAGAAAGCAGGCTCTTTTTTTGAGACTCTTGAAGTTATTTTTGCAGGCTTGCCTGTTGTCAATTGGGAATACAGGACGGCGGCGCTTATGCCTATGCCCTGCTGCCCCCTTGCCTGCTTTAATGTATGGAACTTGCTTCCGTAAAGCAGCTTTGCAAAAATATTTGGAATCTGCTTTTTTACTATGCCGGGGCCGTTGTCCTCTATGATAATTTTGTACTTGAACTCGGACATTTCAATGATTTCTATGCTTATCTCGGGAAGCACCCTTGCCTCTTCGCATGCGTCAAGCGAGTTGTCTACAGCTTCCTTCACAGCCATCAGCAATGCTTTCCTCTTGTTGTCAAACCCAAGCAAATGCCTGTTTTTTGTGAAAAATTCAGCTACAGAGATTTCCTTCTGCCTTTTAGCAAGCTCATATGCAATTGGCGTTTCTTTTGTTTCGAGTTCCTGTTTTGCCATACTACATCTCCATTATCGCCCTTCTTTTCAGCTCCCTTCTTCTTTTTTCAAGCCACTTGTAGACATTTGCATGCGTTGAGCCCCTTAACAATGACTCGATTGCGCGCCGCGCGTTTGCAGACGAGTCCGGCAAGCCTATTATGCTTATTGTCTTTCCAAAGACTGAAATATTGCATTCAGTCAGCTCCTCTATCAGTCTTCTTGACTTACCTTCCTTGCCGATTACCCTGCCTTTTAAGCGGAGCATTGCCTCTTTGGACTTGACAAACTCGCTTACGTCAACAACCTCAAAAATATAATCCGGCTTGAGCAAAAGCTTTGCAATGTCGGGGTTAAATCCCCTGCCAATCGCCTTTATTATTTCCCTTGCGGTGTACAAGCCAAGGGCATCCTCTCCCGAGACAAAGACATCGCCTTCTTTTGAGTCAATATTCAGCTTTGTGCTTGTGGCTTCCTCTATCTCCTTCTTTATGCTGCCTTCTTTCCCTATAATGACAGCAACCCTGTTCTTTGGAACCTTTAATTCATAAGAATACTCAACCATAATTGTTTGAAATTACAAATGATTTTTAAGGTTATTGATTTTACAGGGATTTTATTGGATTTATTAATTTTTAATAATTTCAATCAGCCTTCGGCATTATCTTGTGCGCCTCGGCATTCAGCAAGTAAGGTTGCTTTAATAAGCCCCCTCGGCGCAAATGCATTGATTTAAACAATCACAAGCGGTTTGCTTTTATCTGGCTATACTGCTAAAAGCCGCTCTCGTGATTTTTTATTTTTATTTCATTGAATCTTTTATTTTTGCTTATTGCTAATTTTATTTCCCAGTAATCTCCTTTTTAACCTTTGATTCATCCACTTTTAACCCAATCTTCATGAAAAAATTGCATATGTTCCTTGTGTCCCTCTCCAGATAATATTCTGCCCTTGAGCTTTCCAGCGTAGTGCACTGCGAAAAATCTATGAAAACCGGCTTTTCATTATAATTCAAGATGTTGAAAGCCGATAAATCGGCATGAACCAATCCCGCTTTGTGGAGTTTTTTCATGTTGCCTATTATTTTATTGAAAAAATCTTTTGGGCTTTTGGGCAACGCATCTTTCAGCTTTGGCGCAATAACATCATTATCGCCAATAAACTCCAGCACCAAGACATGTTTGGAAAAGGTCAAAGGCGTTGGAACGCTTACATTTGCCTGCCTTGCCTTCAGCAGATTCCTGTACTCTCTTTGAACCCATGCAAAAACAATGTTTCTTTTTCCTTTCCTGAATTTGGTATAGCGCGGGTCGTCTTTGATGTAATCATACATCCTGTTGAAGTCGCAAGTTTCCAAGCGATAAATCTTGACCATGACCCTTGTGCCGTCTTTCCTTAATGCAGAGAAGACATTGCTTTCCTTGCCAATTGAGATGGGGCTTTCCAAGCCCTCAAAATGCCCCTGAGTAATCAGCCTGTAGACTGTTCTCTGGGTGAACTGGTCAAAAACATCGCCCCATGTCTTGAAATCTTCTTTGGGCTTTGATTTTTGGGACATAATTTAGCAGAATGAAACGAGATATTTAAGGGTATCTTAATAGAGGTATACCACTCTAAAATAGTAAATAAACCGAAACCTTTATATACTAGTTACATTATATAGTAGTAACATATACGTTGGGGAATCTCATCAATATCACCTCTTTTTCCCTAGCAGGGCTGAGCAATCAGCTTTGCTGGGGTTTTATATTAAAGGTATTTAGGGTTTTTATGTGAATAAAGTGGACCAAAAACCTAGTGTTTTAGAACAAAAAACTGATGCAGAATTTATAAGAGTTCTTAGAGAAGAATTTGGATGGAAAGTAGAAGGACCAACATATACTGCAGTTCCAGAGCCAAAACCTAGATATTTTAAGTTTAATGAGCAGGAATATTTTAAATTTAATGAGCACATACAAAGTCTTAAAGCGTTTTTGCTTGAAACATATATAATAGAAGACCACTTTGGTGAGGATCACAGAATACGTCGGAAATTTTGGATGGAGTTGCGTAAAGACAAAGTTGATTTATCTGCGTGGATAGAAAAGCACAGCAGACTAAGGGGGACAAAACTTTTAGATGCAGTTATAGCAATGGGGACTGTTCAAGAAAAAATCAGAAAATACGACTCTGAATTATACGAAAAGCTTACACAAATATTTACGCCACATGTACATGTGCCTACCGGGGATTATATTTACAACAAATTGTCATTAAAAGAGAAAGTTGAGGTTGCAAACAGGGTGTATGAAGCTTCTTATAGATTCTTAAGAGCGATTTCAGAGTGACACAAAAGTAATAGGATATATTTATTTAGGTTATTCTATATTTTCCCATATTGAAAACAATTCCCAAAACTAATTAAAAACCTTTATATACCTCCTTTACTTTCTATTTTACTGCCCGTCACGAGAGTACCAAATGGAGCTCACGATAAATTCAAGCAATGAGCTTTGGGGTTAGTGTTACGGGCTGCATATTCATGATTAAAAGGCATTAGGACAAGTTCATCATTATCATTCACTATTGTTGATTTGAATTCAATTAAGTAGTACACAGCTAAATTAAGGTAACTTGTTCTAAGCGCTGCAAATAAATTTGAGGAAGCTATCATGTTCATCAATCAATCACATTCAATTGATGCAATTGTTGACTAGATGCAGCTTCTTCTATAAAATTGAATACGGAGTTGGTGAAAATGGGTAAAATAAGCCCTGTAGCGGCAAAGTATATTATTCATGCAAACATTGACATTGAAGGGATAGTTGACAAGCCTGATGTCATTGGGGCAATTTTTGGGCAGACGGAAGGCTTGCTTGGAGCTGATCTTGAGCTAAGAGAGCTTCAAAAATCAGGCAGAATCGGAAGGATTGAGGTTAACACAGAAACAAGGACAGGCAAGACAAAAGGCACAATAATTATCCCTTCTTCTTTGGACAAGGCTGAAACATCTATTGTAGGGGCAGCCTTGGAGATAATACAGAGGATAGGGCCGTGCAATGCCAAGATTGACGTTTCAAACATAGAAGATATAAGAATAAGCAAGAGAAGCATGGTAATTGAAAGGGCCAAGGAGCTTCTTAAGAGAATGATGGAGACTACAATGCCAGATTCCCAAGAGCTTGCTGATGAAGTATCAGCAGCAGTAAGGGTGATGGAAATTGTTGAATACGGCAAGGACAGGCTGCCGGCAGGCCCTGCAATTGATGAAAGCGATGAAATAATAGTTGTTGAAGGAAGAGCTGATGTGCTTAACCTTCTCAAGCACGGTTTCAAGAATGCAATTGCAATAAACGGCACTTCTGTTCCTGAAACCATAATTGAGGTTTGCCAGAAGAAAGTAGTTACAGTGTTTGTTGACGGCGACAGGGGAGGCAATTTAATCATCAAGGAATTGACTTCTGTTGCAGACATTGACTTTGTAACCAAAGCGCCTGACGGCAAGGAAGTTGAGGAAATAACAAAAAAGGAAATCCATAAGGCATTGCGAAGCAGGATTTCAGGCGAACAGGCAAAGCTTGAGCTCTCAAGGGAGCCTGAAAGAACATCAATGGAGCTTGTAAGAAGACATCCTCAACAACATCAACAGCAATTCAGGCCGATGCAAAGGCAGTACCAGCCAATACCCAATATAAGAAGGGTGCAAATGTCAAATGAGGAGAAAAACGCATTCAAAACCATGCTTGAGGACTTAATTGGGACAAGAGGCGCTGAGATACTTGACAGCAAGCTTTCTGTTCTTGGAAAAGTGCCGATAAGCGAGGTTCAAACAGCATTGAAAAGCATAAGCAATGCGCATGCTGTTGTGTTTGACGGCAGCATTGAAAGGGACATTGTAAAGGTTGCTGAGGAAAGCAATGTCAAGTTCCTGATAGGCATGGACTCGAAAGTCAGGCAGAACGAGACAAGGGTTAATTTAGTGACTGTGAATGAGCTTTAAACCAAGCTCTTGCTTAAACTTTTTCCGCATTCAGGCATATTATTCATTTTGCAGAAATTTTCCTTTATAGTTTCTGCTGAGTTTACTCCGCTGAATTTTATGCGATTATTGACGAGGAAAGCTGGGAATGATTTTATGTTCAGCTCTTTTGCCAATGAATCTGTTGACAAATGCTTTTCAAATTTTATGCTCTTGAAATTGTCCAAAAACTCATTTAAATTTTTCTCTGCATTTATGCTTGCGGCATCATTCTCCTTAACAAAAAAGTCAAGCTTATTGGAAACATTAACACGCTTAAAATAAAATGATGCTCCTGATGCATCTTCACTTAAAACATAGCTGCCATCCTTTTTGGTGAATGCCTGTTTAAACTGCCCGTAATTCTGATTATTTGTTATATTTTCATCCAAAATGTAAGAAGGCAGTAAATCAATGTCGAATTTTTCAGCAAGATTTTTGCCCTGCTCCGTGCTATAATCTATTTCTTTTACATTTAATGCCCCAAACCAGCTTTCCAGAATGCCTAGAACCCTTTGTGTGCCGCAATTGAAGCAGTTTTTGCCGTTCAGAACAATAACATTTGTTTTTGGAATGCCCCTGAATTCGCATTTTGCGGCTTTTGCGCCCGGATCGAGGCAAACCCCAATCTTGCCTTCCATGCTGCAATCGCTGTCAGAGCTGCAGGCAGCAATAAATTTCATTTGGCCAGTTTCCTTGGCTGATTCCTTATCTTCTTTCAAAAATGAATATGAGAAGAACACCACAAGCGCCAAAACAATAAAAACAACGGAGTACCTGAAGAACTTGCCTTCTTTTTTCCCCTGAACTTCGGCTTTTTGATATTCATGCAAAGGCTCCTCTATTTTTTTGGGGGCGCTTATCCTTACTGGTGCAGGCTCGGCATGCTCATGCAAATCCTCGTCCTGAATGACCTTTAATTTTATTTTTCCGTCTTCTTTGGACTG
>JAGVXR010000011.1 GCA_018303645.1 Candidatus Woesearchaeota archaeon | reverse complement strand
CCACCGATTTGAGATGATTTTATAGGATTCCTAAAGTCAGTTATCTGCTGTTCAATGTCAAGCTTTGACTTAAATCGCAGAGTCTCTCCTTTCCTTACAATCAAGCCAAATTTCTCAAATAACTCCGCTTCATGCACCAATAACGATTCAAGACTACCCTCATTGGGATATCTGCTTGAAGATTCTATTGTTTGATTCAAATGTTCTATATCATAGCATATTTGTATTCCAGTTCCACCCAAGACATGGTTTATCTCTCCTGATGTAGCCATGCTTCCATGCTGAAAATACTCTGGCACCCAACGAGTCCCTGACCAGCGATCAATATACCTGTATTTTGATTTCTTATCTTCTAAGCTTTCAGCCTTTGCAAAATTGGGGTTTGGCATATTCTCAACTAGAACAGTAATGCCGCTTTTTGAGCTTAGCTCGTCTACATGCTTATAGAATTCCTTTAAAGCATCTAATCTTTTTAGGTATTCCTCAGCATCAAATGTTGCGAAGTCATTTGGAGTTCTGGTTCTTTTTTTATATTCTCTTTCAGAATCATAATCCTGCGCAGAGCCGACATGAAAATTTATTGCATTTATCAAACGTTCATTAGCAATATCATTTGCGCCTCTTACCCAAATTGTATACTGATTCAATCTTGATAATGATTCCTCAACATTTTCAGGGCTTGGCTCAATTGAAGCGCTCAACTCAAGCTCTTTTAAGCCCATTCTTTTACCGTATAAAGCAAAATCTCTTTGTATAGGGGCTGTTAAATGTTTGTGGCTAATTTTTATTTCTGGGGATATCCCGATTTCAAGCCCTTTTTCAATTTGTGAATTATCAAACCTATAGCTCTTGACTATACCCCGTGTTGCATAAAACTGCCAAGTTTCCATATAATTTCGCTAGTTATGTCCATTTTTAAAACTTTCTATTTTTACTACTTATTAATAAATACAAAAAAACTATCAAGTGAATATTATTTCCTTGCCTTTCCCTGCGCTGCAACTTCCGCAATCTTCTTTTCAATTTCCTTAGGGTCTCCAAGAAAATAGTGCTTTATGGGCTTTAAGTTGTCATCGAGCTCGTATACAAGCGGAATTCCTGTTGGGATGTTGAACTCCACAATTTCATTGTCAGAAATATTGTCAATAATCTTGACAAGCGCCCTCAGGCTGTTGCCGCTTGCTGATACAAGCACTTTTTTGCCGCTTTTAACCAATGGCAGCATCTCTTTTTTCCAGTATGGAGCAACCCTTTTGACTGTGTCCTTTAAAGACTCTGCAAGCGGCAGCAATTTTTTGTCCAAATCCCTGTATAAAGGATCGTTGCCAGGCCATCTTTTGTCGCTTTTATCCAAAGCAGGCGGCTTTATGTCATAGCTTCTCCTCCACTTTAATACTTGCTCATCGCCGTACTTTGCAGCCATCTCTGCCTTATTCAAGCCCTGCAATGTACCATAGTGCCTTTCATTCAGGCGCCAGCTTTTTTCTATTTTCGGCTTTATTTTCATTTCCTTGAGAACAATATCAGTCGTGTCAGTGGCTCTTTTAAGCACTGATGTAAATACAATGTCAAAATTATATCTACTTTCATTTAGAAATTTTCCTGCCTTTTTTGCTTCTTCAACTCCCTGTTTTGTCAAAGGCACATCAGTCCAGCCTGTAAACCTGTTTTCCTTGTTCCAAGTGCTCTGCCCGTGCCTTAATAATACGAGCTTTATCATTTTATTTTCTTTATTATAATATCATAACCAATTTCAACTTTATATTTATTCTTGAATGAATCTTGATTCAATGCAATTTCCATTCTTCCATAATCATCTTTAATTATTAATGGCTTTCCTTTTTCCACATCGCCAAAAGTTACTGCGTAAGGCACTTTAACAGGCTTATTTTTGAATTTTAAAATTATCTCGTCTTTGAGTTTAACTCTAAATTTATGCCATTCGACTTGCCTAATGTTTAAGTGCAAAGAGCCAAATTTATTTATTGATATGACTTTTGCATGAATCTCATTACCTTTTATTTCAGCTTCTTCATAAGGAGCCTTGGCAAGGCTTTTTGGATTGAGTTCTTTTCCAAATTCTTCTATTTTAACGCCTCTTGAAAGGTGCGCTGCCGCCGGAGTAAAAATATCCCTTCCATGAAATATCGGAGAAACTGGCTTTTTCATATATTTTTCATTTGTTATCCCGACAGCCTTTTTTATGCCGCCTAAAAATCTTGTTGCCGGAATAAGCACGCCATTATCAGGACCGACTAAAAAATCCCCTCTGCATGTTTTAATTATTATGGGCTTTCGTTTTGTTCCTACGCCGGGGTCGACAACGCAAACATGGCAGCCGACAGGCAAACAGCTTACGGTTTCCATTGTTCTTGCGGCATAAAATAAATTGAAATCCGGCAAGCCGTGCATTAAATGGATTACATTGGCATTTGGGTTAATCTTGAGTGCAACAGCCTCCATTATTCCAACACCCTGGCTTTGCACACCAAAATCACTTGTTAAAGTAATAATCGGCTTTTTCATTTTAGAATTCAGCAAACTTCGCCTTGTTACCCTGCTTTTCCTCTATTTTAAGGAGCCTGTTGTATTTTGCAGTACGCTCGCTTCTTGCAGGCGCCCCGAACTTGCATTGATTTGCGCCAATCCCAACACATAAATCAGCAATAAAACTATCTTCTGTTTCCCCGCTTCTGTGGCTCACTATAACATTCCACTTGTTTTTGAAAGCGATTGATGCTGCATCAATTGCTTCAGTTACTGTTCCAATCTGGTTTACTTTCAGCAGTAAAGCATTGCAGGCATTCTCATTTAATGCTTTTTTAATACGCAGGATATTGGTCACGAGCAAATCATCCCCGACAATCTGGATTTTTTTGCCCAGTTCCCTGTTCAATAAATCCCATCCATCCCAGTCATCTTGCGACATGCCATCTTCTATGGAAATGACTGGATATCTTTTTTCCAGACTTTTGTAAAAATCAACTAATCGCCCTTGGCTGTATTTTTTATTTAGGATTTTATAAATTCCTTTTTTATCAAAAACCTTTAGGTTTTTGGAAATGCTCGGAAATTGCCGAGACTTTGTCTCGGACAACCCGAGAATCTTTGATTCTCGACGTCTTTGATTTCCGACATTATCGTCGAAGAATTCAGATGCCGCGCAGTCCAAGGCAAGCTTTATCTTGCCGCTGTAGCCAGCTTCGCCAATTGCCTTCAATAACAACTCTAATCTTCCCTCAACATTTTCGATTGGGGGCGCAAAGCCGCCTTCGTCGCCCAGCAGTATAGACTTAGCGCCGTATTTCTTCTTTAAAATGTTTTTTAAGGCATGGTAAGTTTCAACGCCAGCCCTTAAAGCATCGCTGAATTTTTTAAATCCGACAGGCATTATCATATGCTCCTGTATGTCATTCTCAATGCCGGCATGCCTGCCGCTGTTTATGACATTCATCTGCGGGATTGGAAGCAGCATTTTTTTGGCGCTTGACATTTTTTGGATATGCTCATACAATTTTTTGTCTGAGCAGAGGGCACCTGCCTTGCAGGCTGCCATTGAAACCCCAAGAATAGCATTTGCGCCGAGCCTTGACTTGTTTTCTGTCCCGTCAAGCTCTATCAAAGCATTGTCAATTTCCCTTTGCTTTCTGCAATCAAAGCCTATAATTTTTTTTGATATTATTTTATTGACGTTATTCGCTGCTTTCAGGACGCCTTTGCCAAGGTATCTCTTTTTGTTGCCGTCCCTTAATTCCAATGCTTCGTGTACTCCGGTTGACGCGCCGCTCGGCACGATTGCCCTTGCGCAGCAGGAATCCGTCTTTAAGCCTACCTCTATAGTCGGGTTTCCCCTTGAATCAAGAACTTCCCTTGCCTTTATTTTTCTTATTTTATAGCCCAAAAATTACCACCTTTTTACTTCCTAAATACAATTGTTTTTTAAATTTATGGTAAAATTTATCTTATTTATAAACATTGAGTTTGGCACTTTATTTTAACTTTTTAAAGTTTAGTCTGTAATCATTCATTTCTATTTCGTTTAGGTTTGCAACAATATCATCGAACATTGAAATAAATACCTTTGCTTCTTGAAGCATTTTCTTCACGTCCTCTTCTTTTCCAACTTTCATATAGTATTGTGCATCTATCCTTTTGCCTTTATGATGATTTATTGTATTTGTTTTTTCTTCTCCTAAAAGTAATGTCACAGCCAAAATAGAGCAAAAATGATTTTCACACTTTACACCAATCCTTTGAAGAAACGAGTACAATGCATAATATTCAGCATAATAAATAACAACAGTAGTCCAAAGGAGATCTCCGTCTTGAAAGTCCTTATCAGCTCTTGCTAATGACAATTTGGCTTCTTCAAGATAAGATTTTGCTAATCTTTCATTTGGCTCTACTATCTTTAAGCCATCTTTTAATTTAAAACACCATTTAATTTTATCTTCGCCCATAAAAACTCCACATAATGTTAACATAAAATGAATGGTCATTTAGTATTATATGATTTTCTGCTATCTCTCTAATCAAAGTTTCATTATTTTCTATAGCCTTTATAAAATTTTTCTCTAACAATTCAACTTTATGTATATTGTAGCCTAATAAATAGAAAGGCAAATCTTCTTTTCTTTTTAATACTACCAGTAAATCCAAATCTGAATCTTTCTCTGCCTTAAATTTGGCAAAGCTTCCAAAAACTATTAATAAGCTGCTAGTACTCAGTTCTTTCAAAAATGTTTTAAACAATGGATATTCACCGATAAAAATGGAAGTTTTATATATTTCTGCTTCAAGTAAGCAAAGCTTAGTTTGAGGATTGCCAAAATTTAGCTTAAAGTATTTATTTTTGCCGCTTACTGTACTTTTTAGTATTTTATCCTTTTCAAGGCTTGAAACCAGCCTATGGGTTGTTTTGAGCGGTATCCTGGTCAATTTGCTTATTTCTCTTAAATAAAATTGCTTGGAGTAATCCCCTAAAAATAATGCTAAAATAATTTTATTGTTTCCTTTTTGATACATATGTGTCTATTTAGATACTATATTTAAATATTTTTCGATTAAACAAGTTGTTATATTTTATTTTCAATATGGAAAATATATCAATGTTTATAAAGAATAATTACTTCTTAGTAACAAAAATAGAAAGATTTAAATATAAGTTTGCCAATGCAAACCTACTATGGGTCAAATAGAGCAAATCCTTGAAAAAGCTGAAGAAGCAAAATCAAAGCTTACATCTTTAGAGCAATCTATTCCTCAAAGACACCCTTCATATGGACAGCTTAATGTGATTATAAAGGCTTATGATTCTTTCTTAAAAGTTTTAAAGGGCGAAGAATCTCCATTGACATATAATCAAATAGAAGAAGTAGGCTATAAAATATTAAAAAATATAGCACCACAAGGACATGCATCCCCCCTTTCAAGATTACCAAATTTACAGCAATGGCTTAGTGAGAATTACCCACAAATCAAAGCAGAATCATTGCGTATGTTCCACAACGATTTATGGAGTTTAATTGTATTGACAGCTGATGGAAAAAATGGCGTAGCTGTGCCAGCAATCGATTTGGTAATTGGTCCTGGTCAAATCATGGGCTGGTATGTGGGTGGAAGATATGATGGAAACCAATCTCTACGTGAAAAAAATATACAGACGCTAGCACACGCTTTGTTTGATAATTCTAAAAAGGAATGGGTACCGGTAGAGAAAGGAAGAATAGACCCTTATTACATTTAATCTTTACCCAATATAATCCACGTCCCTTCCAAACTTCTTCTGAAATTTCTTCAGCGCAATCTGCTTTGTAACCTCGCTTAGCTGCTCTGTCTTTTTCATTATCTCGCTTTCTATGTCCTTGATTTCCCTGTCAAGCTTGTTTATGTCGATATGCAAATCCAGATTTTTGTCAATAACCTTCAGGATTTCCTTTGCGCCCTTGATTCCAAGGTACATGGGATGCCCGTATGTCTCAGCCAAAAACGCAATGGCATCTATGCCTCTTCTTGAAGCCAAGCCGAGCAGCAGCCCTGAAACTCCCACAATTGGGCCGACAACGCCATAAAGGTTATTGCTCACTAAATCGCTTTTGTACCTGTCAATAATCTTTTTTGTGTTGCCTGTGCAGTAAACCTTCGGCTTTTTCGGGATGTCTGCCAATCCAATGCCGCCCAGCGTGATAACCTCCTTGCCGTTGAATTTCTGCACTATATCAAGAATTTTTTCTGAAAACTCATAAGAGCTTATCTCGTCAATCGGCTGCACATCGCCCCCAAGCAATAAAATGTCCCTCTTGCCGCATTTCTTGTAAAATATCTCAACAATCGGCAGCTCCACAAGATTGTCCTCGTTTACAAACACAGAATGCGGGAATGTGTAGGATGTTATTTCATATAATTTCTTTGCCTTAAGCTCGTCTATGAGAAAATCAACAGCCACTTTGCCTACATTCCCTATGCCCGGCAAACCCTCTATAAAAACAGGATTATTGAGCCTTGGGGATTTTCCAATCTGCATTATTCTCCAATAGTTGTCCCTCATATCAGGCCCCTCTCGGCGTATTCATGAAGCTTTGCCTTTCTCCTGTAGGAGCCAAGCCCGTCATTCGGGCTGTATTTTAAGGGCTTGGGAACCCTTGTTTTATTTCCGCAATCGCAGGTATCTTTCATTGTGTACTTATTGCAATTATTGCATTTAAAAATTTGCCTCATGCTGATTCACGCGCAAATTCCGCAACCCCGGCATATTTTGTGACATGGCTTATGGCGCTTTCCGTGGCATTCTTTAAAAGCTTCTCAGCCTCTTTATACTCATCTGCCTTAACCATAAACCTGTAGAGCCCTGAGCCGAGGTAGATTATGCTTATCCTGCCATTGGAGGCGTCTCCAGCCTTTTTTAGCGATTCTTTTATTATGGCAATCCCATTAGGGGCATATGTTGTTATTTTAAGCTTTCCCGCAATCTCAACCTCCGTTGGCTTGATTCTCTGCTTTACAGTATCGCCGATAATTTTCAGGCGCTTCTTGTCTATGGCAAGGCTTTCGAGCACGCTTTCGTCCTTAGCTGCCTGCTCGAAGAAAGCATGAAGCGAGCCGTAGCCTGTGATTTTTTCAGATACTTCCTTATACAGCTCTTCTGTCTTTATCCCGATCTTGCCGGCTGCAATCTCTATTACTTTTTCGGCATTCTGCTCTTTTTTTATTTCATTGATTTTTCTCCTTTTTTCGGATTCGTTGACCCTTCTCAAGGACAAGTCAATGTAGCCCTTTTCCTGGTTTATCCTCAGGACCTTGCATACAACCTTTTTCCCTTCCTTTACGAAGTCCCTTATGTTCCTTATCCTTCCCGGGGAAACTTCAGAAATGTGTATCAATCCTGATTTGCCGTACTCGTCAATATCAACAAAAACAGAATGGTATTGGACGCTTGTAACTGTGCATAAGACAAGCTCTGATTCTTCCGGGAAGCCCTGTTTCTTTAGAAGCATTTTCAGCTATTACTCTAGAACCTCTAGGATTCTTGCCTTTACCCTGCTTTTGCCGCCTGTAGGCTCTGCAAGCGCCTTGCCGCAAACCAGGCAGTCAACCTTTGTGGCGGTTTTTCCGAATGTTATCTGCTCGTTCTTGCATTTAGGGCATCTTACCTTGATGAACTTGCTCGTTGATTCCCTTATTTTTGCCATTTTTCAGCCTTAGCAAGTAACTTTGGTTCATTTATATACCTTTCCCCTGCAATAGTAAAAGACACAGGATTTAAGACGATAATAAATATATTCCCGAGCGCGAATTGCGGGATTTTAAGCAGCTTTCACGACAAAATGGAAGGAAGCTATCTTGTTTACTGGTGCAGTTTAAAATAGGAATTTGAAAACTATTTTATTTAATATTCAATCCGTGCCTTCGGCACAACATTTTGGCGCCTCGGCATTGTGATGTTGAGGTAGTTCGTTTTAGCACCCCCCCTCGGCGCAAATACATTAAAAGCTGGTCTCCTTTATCATGATTGGCTTCTAAAGGACGCTCTCGTGTTTTTTGATTTAAATAAATTCAGAAAATGCAACTAAATCAGAACTTTTTCAATTACTTGAACTCTATCTTCTTTGCCCTGAAGCCCTGCCTCTGGATATGCATTTTCTTGCACACCTTGCATTGAAATCGCAAATCAGTCTTCTTTGTGGCTTTCTTGCCCGTCATCTTGAACTTGCTTATTGCGGGCTTTGAATATCTTCCAAGGTTGCCCTTTCCCCTTGCCCTTCCCCTTTTCCTTGCCCTTACCTTTGAGCCATAGCTGAGGCTGCTTGGGCTCTTTTTCTTTGTAATAGTGATATTGTGCTCTGTGTGCTTTTTGCAGTAAGGGCAGTACCTGTTAACTAATTTAGGCATTTTCATAAGAAAGTGGATTTTTAAGTCATTTAAAAATGTTTGTTTTGCTTTATTCTTCCTTAATTTCCTCCACCTTTCCCTTTCCGATAAGCACATCGGCTATTTCAGAGGGCAGATTTGCAATGTCCTCCTCGCTGAAAGGGCCGTACTCCTCGAGCTCTGTGCCGACAAACTTAGGCACAGGAGATGCAAACCTGACAAGCTTTGTGGATTTTTTCAGCTCCAATGCGGATTTGAATTCATCGCTTGGCTTTTTTGCCTCTATAGGATTCATAAACGGCATCTTCTCGTTCAAAATGCTGTATAGTATTGCCTCCCTGTAATTGTCCAGAAGCCCGGTCAATGCGTCAAAAACAACTTTTTCTTCCTTGAGAAGCGCTGTGGTGTCTATCAGGTTTGATTTGGTTCTGCTTTTGTCAAGCGCTAAGCTTATTATCTTCTTTTCCCTCCTTTCATAAAGTTCCTTAAGAATCTTGTATATGTTCTCAAGCTGCCTTTCTGTTTTTTTGCGCTCCTCGGACGCAAAAACAGAGTCGCTTTTGGCTTCAATGATCTTTTTCTTGTCCTTTATGTAGCTGATGGTGTTGCTGAAGAATTCGGGCTCAATCTTCTGCAAATCTACCCTTTCCCTCTCCCTCTTCAAAAGCTCGAACAGGGTTTCATAAGTGATTACAACTTCCTGCATTTTCCACCCACATATGCAGGATTAGGGCAGCGTATTTAAATAAGTTTTCATTAAAAACCTCGTGTACACGCAGGTGACATATGTTTCCGCAGAGCACAATAAAAACCTTCAGATACCTTTTTAAAATCATTTCTTATGCCGCATATCATGGCAGAATTAGTATTCAAGGACATAAGCTTTGAGAAAGGCAAGGGAAATGTGAGGGTTGATTTCCTCAGGCTGTTCTATACTTACCTGGAAGAAAGCAGCCTTAAAAAAATAGCGCCGTTCGAGGTAAATAAAAATTCAATAACCTTTAAGGACATATCAGAAAATGCTGCAAAAAGGAAATTTGACTTTCTGCTTTTCAACTCTTTCAAGCACTTGAAAAACAGGCTGAACAACAAGAAAACAATTTACATCCACCAAAGCTCAGGCATTCCGCTCATCGGCACAAACTATTTCGGGCTTGTAGACAGGGGCACGAACATAATTGAAGTCAAGCCGATTACAAGCTGCAACATAAGCTGTGTTTTCTGCTCAGTTGATGAAGGCCCGCTGTCAAGGAGAAAAACCGATTTTGTCGTTGAGAAAGACTACCTTGTTGAGGAGTTCAGGAAAATAGCCGAGTTCAAAAACAGCAACAGCCTTGATGCACATATAAATTCCCAGGGAGAGCCAACTCTTTACGCTGACATGATCGGGCTTGTGAAAGACATAATGTCAATAAAAGGGGTCAAGACAAGCTCAATCGACACAAATGGCTTGCTTTTGACAAAGCAGTACATTGACGAGCTTGCGGATGCAGGCCTGACAAGGATCAATTTGTCGCTTCATGCCATGGAGCCAAGGCTTGCAGCGCAATTGGCAGGGCATCCATATAATCTAAGCAAAGTTCTGGAGATTGCAAAGTACATACCTTCAAAAATGGACCTGATAATAGTTCCTGTGTGGATGTTTGGGTATAACGATGAAGAACTGGTGAAGCTTGCCAAGTTTGCCGGGGAAATCGGAGCAGGGAAAAACTGCCCTCCGATAGGAATACAAAACATGATGAATTATAGGTTTGGAAGGAACCCTGCCAAAGAAGCATCAATGGAGCAGTTCTATTCAAAAATGAGGGAGCTTGAGCAGAAGCACGGCATCAGGCTTATATTTGACAAGTCAGCCTTTAACGTTGAAGAGCTGCCTGAGCTGCCGAAGCCGTTCAGGAAAGGGCAGGTTATAGAAACTGTGATAGCCCTGCCCGGCAGGATTGGCAATGAAAAGCTTGCTGTGGCAAAAGACAGGCTTATTTCAGTTCCTGACTGCCACAAAGACATTGGCGAGAAGGTTAAATTAAGGATTAAAAGGACAAAGCATAATATTTTCTTGGGGGAATTATTGGGTTAAGTATGTGTTTTGCGTATTTATATCTGCTTAGTGTACTATTTGTCATCAGTTCCATCATCGTCATCTTTTCTTGGCTGAAAGAAAGTAAACCCGTCTTTGATGGGCTGCTTAAAATTTTCTTTCATCCTTTCTAGCCATGCTTCCGCAAGTAGAATAACTTCAGCATCAGGAATGCCCTCGTTATGAAAACCCTTCAGAATTATCGGTTTTGTTATCGCCCATTGTCCAGAGTCCTCTTTAATAGAATTTAAATCTATATCCGGGAATAATTCTTTCATTTCCTTCCAGAACGCCTTTACATCAAAAGTTTTGCTTTTCATGAATGAGCTAAGCCTTATGTTTTATTTAAATGTTTCTATTTGATTTCAATAGATTTAGTAGTAACTTCTCTTTTGGTTATAAAATTAACATAACAAAAAAGAAAGAAAATAAAGGGTTTTAAAGCCCTTATGCTACAGTTAATACGTTGCCAACGCCTTTGGTAACCTTTACCTTGGTTCCCTTTAGCTTGCCTGCGTAGTCCTTGTAGTTAGCAACAACCGCTGCTGCATTTCTTGTGTCAACAGCTGCGTATCCTGCTACTAGCATTGCTACGTTGCCGTTTGCGTTCTCGTACAGCTCAATTCTGCCGCTTCCTGGCTCGAATCCAGCAGTGCAATCTACTGGGTTGCCAAGTATTGTGGCAGCTGCTGTGTTAGCGCACGGCCCGCCTACGATTATTGTGTTCTGCGCATTGACATTTGCCACTTCTGAAGCAAGCTTTGCAGCTCCAACCTCAATTCTTTGGACTGTCACTGCATCTGTTGTTGATGCTCC
>JAGVXR010000010.1 GCA_018303645.1 Candidatus Woesearchaeota archaeon | reverse complement strand
ACTGAGAGAAAAACAAGAAGCAGAATTCTTTTTCTGTTTTTAAATCAGAGAAAAATAATTTTTATACAAAAAAACCACTTTTTTCAAAACTCTCTATAAATTGATGGAATTTTTTACAAGCAAATGACTTATTTATGTATAAATAATTGTGTCATTTGCTATAGAACAAAATGCATCATATAAACTCATGCGATGTCCAATTCAATCTTATTAAAACTGTCCGCTTTTAATTTTATTTCTTCACCTTTGGATATTTTGTAAAACTCGGCTACTTCCTTTGGAAAGCGCATTATTAAATTCTTTCCTAACTCTCCGACTTTTACAGACAAGCCTTTTCTGAGCTTATTGAACACAAACATCTTCTGAGCATCTTCTGGGTGCAATACCGATTCTCTGCATTTATGGCATTCCCAGCCCCTGACGCTGACTCCCCCTACCATAAAAACATTTTTTTTCATGACTTCGTTGCATTTAGTGCATTTATGGACTGCGTTCCATATGTCGCGTTTCATTTTTTCCTCCTCCTTTGTTTTTTATAAGTAATTTTGCCAAAATGTATTAAGCGCCACACCTTTTCAGTGTAATTATCAGGATAGGTTACCTCCGTTTGAGCTACTACTGCCTTATATTCTTTGTTTCCCTTTTTTAGGCATTTTTCTATAATATTGGATTTCCTTTTTGAAGCGCTGCAATCATAACCTTCTTCCAAAATTTCCAATACGTCATTAAGGTCTTTGCCTTCCTTCATTAACTCTCTGCTTGCGCTAAGTGTCGGCTCAATTCTTAAACTTTTATAAGTTATATCAAACATAAAGCCCCTTAATACATATAAGATATCTTTAGAGATATCCTTATATATAAATGTATCGAAAATGTGAGCATTTTCGGACATTTATATTCAAAAATCTTCGATTTTTTTCATATAAATATTTTGGTTTTTGCCTTATTACTTATCCCAAAAACCCCCTCACAAACCCAGCCCTTGCTATGTTCTCGGAAAGCTGCATGTAGTCTTTTCTTTTCAGGTCGTCAAGGATTATGGAAGTTATTTTCTTGTGCTTTTCATCCGTATCATAATCAACCAGTTTGGCTGCGGCTTCAATTTTTTTAATTATTTCCTGAGGAAATATTTTGAGGTTGTTCTCATTAAGATACTGCAAAGAATCCCTTAAGTCATTGTCAAAGTTGGCATAAATATCTTTTATGTAATCAATGTCCTTGCTGTCCAAAACGCTTAACCCTAAAATTTCAGGCGGCAACCCGTAAGAATACAGGGCAGCGCAAAATGTGATTGCCCTCGGCAGTTTCAACTCGCCAACGCTTCTTGAGTATCCAAACAAGCCGATATGAAGCTTTCTTTTTCTTCTTGAGGGCACATAGGGAGTTATGTTATTGATAAATTCCACTATAAGCCCGACTTCCTTCTGGTATTCTTTCATTAATTTCTCGATGATTGCAGTACACCTTCTTTCATCTACATCAACAGGATTGGAAGGCTTCGACTCATTCAAAAACTTCACGGCATTAGTAACATCCTTTATGTTATAATCATACTTGAATGCGGACTGCAAAGTAAAAGTATAAACGCTTGGGTATCCCTTTACGCAATTCTTTATGTTGGTCGGCTTGAAGTTTCCCCTGAAAGGGGCAGAGCCGCATCCAAGAATAGGCAAAATATCAATTGAAACCCTTTTCTGCAACTCATGAAGCTTCTGGAAAGAGACCTTGAGCATTAAGACAGTTGCAAGGTTGCCATAGTTCAAAGCAGGGTCGCTCCTTGCAAGCCAAACTCGCTGATAATCCTCAATTTTCTCTTCCCTGATGTAATTCTCTACAATCTTCTCGGGATTCAGGATGTTTTCCTTTGTTTCTATTAATGGTATTATCCTCAGTGTTTCGGGCTTGAAATGCCCTATCCATTCCTTTATTGTTATATCGCCCAGTTTATGGTGCTGCTTGCCGACAACATGATGCTTGTAGTATTCAGCAATCCTGACAAGCTCCCTGTAATCAGTAGTCATAGGCAATGCAATCTCAAAGATAGGCGCAATGTCCTCGTTATAAAACAATTTTGCAGCATCAAAATTTCTCGGTATGCTCTCTAATGTTTCAAGCAATATTTTTGCCTCGCTCTTTTCTATGGAAGGGTTAGGCACCCTCAATGTAAGAAAAACGTCTTTTCCAAGCTTGTGCCTTGAAAAATATGGCTCGTACTTGCTAAGCAGCTTCTTGATGACAAAATTGTCAACCTCCTTGCCCTCGCAGTCCCACAACTGCTCTCTTGAATGAATATGGGAGTACGTGTAAAAAACCTCTTTTATCTCGTCTTCGCCGGCAAGCTCCGGGCTGTCGGAAAAAAAAGGGTTATTCACATTATCAGGATGCTGTGTTGACATTGTCCTTGACACATTGTGTTCGGGCATGCCCATAGGATTTTTGGCTGGTTTAAATATGTTGCTTTTAAAAACCAAGAAGTTTATAAATTAGATATTATTTATATATAAACTATGAAGCAAAGAATAGCTTTTATCGGAGCAGGAAAAATGGCAGCTGCCTTGATTAGCTGCATTTACAATAAAAAGCTGGCAAAATCCATAATCGCAAGCGATAAAAGCAATGAAAATTTGAACAGGATAAAAAAATATTTGAAAATAGTAACAACGACAGACAACAGGGAAGCAATTAAAAATTCAGATATTGTTTTTGTGTGCGTAAAGCCGCAGGATATGGATAATGTTTTAAATGAAATCAGGAATGCTGCCGGAGATTATCTTGTTGTTTCGATAGCAGCAGGCATTAAACTAAAGCATTTGGAATCTAAATTAAAAAATAAAAGAATAATAAGGGTTATGCCAAATATAAACTGCTTAGCCGGAGAGATGGCTGCCGGGTTTTCCGCAAACAGGCGTGCAACAAAGCAGGACATTAAAAATGTTTCAGAATTATTAAACAGCGCCGGCATTGCATTCCTAGTGAAAGAAAATTTGCTTGACGCTGTTACTGCAATCAGCGGCTCAGGACCTGCTTTTTTTGCATATTTTATAGGCGCATTTGCAGAAGCAGGCATTAAAAACGGCTTGCCAAAAGATATTGCTTTTAAGCTTGCCTGCCAGACTGCTTTGGGAACAGGCAAGCTGTTGATGGAGAAAAACCTGATACCAGAAGAGATGATAGGGATGGTTGCATCAAAAAAAGGAACTACTATTGCCGGATTAAGGATATTGAAAAAACATAAAGTCAAGGATATTTTAATAAAAACTATAGACGCTGCCGTAAAAAGAAGCGAGGAATTGGGGAAATGAGCGTGCTAAAACAAGTACAAATTGCAAAAGAAGCATCAATCAAGTTAGCAGCATTGCCGACAAAAATCAAGAACAAGGCATTATTGGAGATAGCTGACTCCATAAAAAATAATTCAAATGCTATTCTCAGGGCAAATGAAAAGGATGTTGAAGAAGCTAAAAAATCAAAATTAAGCTATGCTTTACTCAAAAGGCTCATGCTCGACAATCACAAAATAAGCGAGATGACAGGAGAGGTCAGAAGCGTTGCAAGGCTCGAAGACCCTGTTGGCAGGGTTTTGTCGCAGGTCGAGCTTGACAAAGGCTTGATGCTTTACCGGGTAACATGCCCTATAGGGGTGATTGGAGCTATTTTTGAGTCGCGCCCAGACGCTGCTGTGCAGATATCCGCGCTCTGCCTCAAATCAGGAAATTCAGTGATATTAAAAGGCGGCTCAGAAGCCAAAAATTCAAACAGGATTTTAGTTGAAATTATATCAAAAGCTGCGGAAAAAAATGGCATTCCAAAAGGCTCTGTCCAGCTTATTGAGACAAGGGAAGAGGTAGCTGAAATGCTGAAATTGGACAGCCATATTAACCTAGTCATACCAAGAGGTTCTGGCAGTTTTGTAAAGTATGTGCAGGAGCACACAAAAATTCCAGTGCTTGGGCATTCTGAAGGCATCTGCCATATCTATGTTGACAAGTATGCCGATGTAAAAAAGGCGATTGGTATTTGCTTTGACGCAAAATGCCAGTATCCAGCTGTATGCAATGCAATGGAAACAATGCTTGTGCATAAGGACATAGTAAAAAGATTCCTGCCTTTGATGATTAGGAAATTCCAGCAGGCGAATGTAGAGGTAAGAGGGGATGAAAAAACAAGAAAGATAGCAAGCGGCATAAACAAAGCAACTGAAAAAGACTGGGATACTGAATACAATGATTCGGTATTGTCTGTCAGGATTGTAAATAACTTAAATGAAGCGATAAGCCACATAAACAGGCACGGCTCGAAGCACACTGACGCCATAGTAACAGAGAACAAGAAAAATGCAGATGTTTTCATGGATTTGGTTGATTCAGCGTCTGTCATGTGGAACGCCTCAACAAGGTTTGCAGACGGATTTAGATATGGGAAAGGCGCTGAAGTCGGCATAAGCACTGCGAAAATTCATGCAAGAGGCCCTGTTGGACTTGAAGGGCTGGTTATTTACAAGTACAAATTGACGGGCAAAGGGCATGTTGTAAAGGATTATATTGGGAAAAATGCAAAGAAATTCAGGCATAAAGTTATTAAGAAGTTATTTTAGGAAGTTATTAAATCAATAAAAATAAAACGAAATAAAAATAATCCATTGATGAAATAAAAATTTCAAACACTAATGAGAGCGACTTTGCGCTGCATAGGCGATAAAAGTAAACCGCTTGCTATTTCATTCGTATAATGAATAGGCGAGGCAGTAGTTGCGTGCGAGAACGCTCGCTGTTGCATGTGAGCTTGCGAACATGCTCGCAAGCAGGTCGCTCGCGTTCAACCAGGCTGCTGATGCAAAACATTCAGAAAAGCAGTTGTTGCCTTGCCGCCGAGCGTAAATAATGTCGCGCAGCGACGGATTTAAATTTAAAAATCATATAAAAACGTCAAATGAGAAACATAAAGGCAAAAAGGATTGTTGTAAAGATTGGCACCAATGTAATTACAGGCAGGAATGGCATGCTGAATTCAGGCTTGTTAAAGAGGCTTGTTGCCCAGATTGCAGGAATCAAAAGCAGAGGTAGGAAAGTTATTGTGATAACCAGCGGGGCAATCGGCGCCGGCATGAAGGAATTAAAACTTAGTTCAAGGCCAAAAGATGTTACGATGCAGCAGGTATGCGCGGCTGTCGGGCAGAATATACTTATGTCAAGGTATCACTCATTTTTTGGCAGGCATAACATAAAGGTTGCCCAGATACTTATTACATACGAAGCTTTTTCAGACAAAAAAACTTTCAAGAATTTCCGCAGCAGCCTTAACAAACTGCTTAAATTGGGAGTTGTGCCGATAATCAATGAAAACGACCCGATATCTATAGATGAGATAGGGCCTTCTTTTGGCGACAACGACAACTTGTCAGCATTGATTGCAAGCAAGATGAAAGCAGATTTGCTGGTGATACTTACGGATGTAGACGGCTTGTTTAATAAGGATCCTCAGCATAAAAATGCAGTCTTGATAAAAGAAATTCATGACATCAGCAGGAACATTGAGGCGATTAACGGGAAATCAAGCCAGCTTGGGATTGGAGGCGTACAAACCAAGGTTAAGGCCGCAAAAACAGCTACAAAGGCGGGCGCGATTGTTGTCATAGCAAACGGCAAAACAGGCAATGTCTTGCTTAAGGTGCTCAGCAATGAGGATATCGGAACAATTTTTTATCCAAAATAAAAGAAAACATTTTTATAGCTTTGACAATATTAGTATATTTTAAAATTACCTACAAAAATACAGATTCGGGCAGGAAAAGAGGTATTTTATGGAAATAAAGCTGTGGAAAAAGCCAAAGAACTGCATAATAATCGAGGGATTTCCGGGTTTTGGGCTTGTGGGCACTATTGCCTCAGAGTTCCTGATTGAGCACCTAAAGACAGAGCAGATAGGCAAAATTTTGTTTGATGACATGCCTGCAATGGTTGCAATACACGAAAACAAGGTTGTTGAGCCATTGGGCATATTCTACAATGCAGAGCACAATGTGGTTATTCTGCATGCAATAACAGCTGCAACCCATTACGAATGGGGCATGGCAAGCGCCGTAGGAAAGCTGGCTTCTGATTTGCAGGCAAGGGAAGTGATATCATTGGAGGGGGTCGGCTCAGGCGAGGACAGCGACGGCTCGAGGGTGTTTTACTATTCCAACAATGAAAAGAATGCAAAGGCTTTTGAAAAGGCAGGCATATCTGCTTTAAAGGAAGGCATAATCATCGGGGTTACAGGCGCAATCCTGCTCAGGGTTGAAAAATTGCCTTTAAGCTGCCTTTTTGCTGAAACACATAGCAATTTGCCAGACAGCAAGGCTGCTGCAAAGGTAATAGAAGCCCTTGACAAGTACCTTGGGATGGACATTGACTACAAGCCTTTGCTGGAGCAGGCTGCAAAGTTCGAGGAGAAGCTGAAGACTATAATGCAAAAGAGCCAGGAAGCACAGGAGATATCTGATAAGAAGAAGCTGAGTTATTTTGGTTAGTAAAAAACATCAAACACCGAAACATACCCGTTAACCAAATCCTTGTGCAATTCCATTGCCTTTCTTCCCTTCTTAACCATAAAATCAACAAAAGCAAAGGCAGTGTCATGCAAGCCGTTTCTTGCCGGCTGGAAGTCAATTTCTTCCTTAATATTTAAGCCCAAATTGGCTATGTTGTGCTTCTTTATTGTTTTGGCCCATTCTATTGAGAAGGCGAAGGCTTTTGCCTCTTCATCATGCTTGTTCGGCAAAGTTTCTGTCAGTACATGCCCGATTTCGTGTCCAATGACCAGCATTAAAGCGTCTAAATGGTTTTCCCTGGCAAATACTTGCTTTTTCTTTCCGTTAATTGAAAAGCCAAGAATGCCGTTATTCCATGCCCCAAAAGCGGAATGCAGCAGCCTGAAATCATCAAAAGGCAGGACATTTATTGATATATTGCATGGAAATTCTTTGTTTGCCATTAATTCAAAAGTTTCAGCAGCAAATTTTTTTGCCTCATTTTTCTCGTCGGCAAATCTCGCTTTTGGCCTTGACGGGTTGAGGAAAATTTCAGGCGCAAATAAATGGCTTGAACTATAATTTGTTATGTATCTTTGATGATTTTTATATTGATTGGAATGAATTGAATTAACAGAAGTTTCAGTGTATTGTTTTTCAAAAACTGGGGGATTTTCCCTTAGAAACCCATAATTATCGTCGGTATTTTTTGAAAAATAATTGGCATTTGAGTATTGTCCTCGACGATAAGAATTCCCAACAATATATTCCAGATTGCCTGAATAGTGCATTTTTGGCTTGCCTCATTTCAAGTTAATCTAAGGAAGTTTATATTTTTAGTGATTTTCTCTAAAAAGCTTATAAAGGTGGAATTCGAGCTTTATAGAGCCTATAAACTGAAAAGATATGCTTATTTCCATAGTGCCTAACTGCTTAAAGTCTCACTTTTGGCTTGTGAGCTGCCAAATGGGCTATTTTTTCGAAGTGCTTCTAACTCATTTTTGGGCAATGCCCTGTTTTGAGGATTTAAGCCGGGTCTTTTTGTTAATTGCAGGGTTGGTGTTTTTTTCATTAGAATTTCTTTATAGATACAACAAGGGCTGCATAATATGTCAGGCCCATTTTTATGTTTGACTTGCCTTATGGGCAACTCTTTTAGGCTTGCTTATTCACTCATTTTTACTCTATGAACTCTCACTTTTTACTCTGTAACATCACTTTTTATATATTATTTTCGATATAGAAGATAAAATTGAGAGTGAAGTATATATTTGAAAATATAGTTTAATAAATATTGATAAAATAATATTTATTTTGATAGCATTAATAGAAAGAATATATTAAACAAGAGGTATATAATTAAAATACATGATTAAAACTTAAATATTTTAATAAATTCTAATTGCAAAATTTGACATTTTTGAACCAAAAACATTAAAAATTATGAAAAAAAGTTGTTTAAAATGCGCAAAAAAACTGCAAAATTTTTGGTGATTGTTTTAGTGATTTTTTTATTGTTTTTTTTAGCAAATTGCGCAAAAAACACCAGCCAAAATCAGGTTTTTATCGACACAACAAAATCGAAGATTTTGTGTGCAGAAAATCAAGGATTTTCTTGCAATGGGAAAAATTTAATCAAAATAAACGTTGAAATTGCCGACGACAATGCTGAAATGGAAAAAGGCCTGATGTTCAGGGAAAAATTGAATGAGAATGAAGGCATGTTGTTTGTTTTCGGCGAGGAGGCATTGCATGCATTCTGGATGAAAAACACCTTGATTCCATTGGACATTATTTTCATTGACGAAAATTTTGAAATTATTGACATAAAGCATGCTGTCCCCTGCAGGGCAGAGCCTTGCGCGTTGTACAAATCTGCAAAGCCGGCAAAATATGTCTTGGAGGTTAATGGAGGCTTTGCGGAAAAAAACAGCGTAGGCGTAGGCGATAAAATTATTTTAAATCAAAGATAAAAAACATTAAAATTTCAAAAAACGAGAGCGTCCTTTGGCTGCATAGTGTTGAAGGATGCCAGCTTTTGATATTTTAACAAAAATCCAAAGATATTTAAACAAGCTCTGAACAAAAACAGCCATGGCAGATGTAAAATGCAGGAAATGCAACGAGAACATGATGAAGCGGGGAATCATTCAGAGCGGCAATTCAAAGTACGATCTTTACAGGTGCGACGAGTGCGGCGCAGAGGAGATGAAAGCAATCGGGGTTAATCCGAAATATCACAGGTGAAAATCATGTTTACCATGAAAAAAATCACAAAAAACGCCATTTAGGACCTTCGCTCTAAAAGAGCGTTAGTCAAGGGCAAGGCAGTTCTTGGCTAAAGGGGTCGGATGGTGTAATTAGTGAAAAAGAAGTTCTTGGAATGTGAAATACACGGCTTGACATTGTTTAGGTGCAAGAGAAAGTGCTGGAATTCAGGCGACAAATTTTACAGCGACTACAATGAAGAATGCTTTAAGTGCATCAGCAATGACGGATACAAAAAAGAAGAAAAAATAATAGAAAAGAAAAAGCATTTCAAAATATAAAAATCCAAATTGCGAAGCGTAGCGATTTACATTTGTTTATCCTAAAATGTTTGAACCATATTTTCGCAGAATTAAGTCGAAAGTTATTTAAATTAGGTTAGAATAGAGCTATACTATGGCAACAGCGAATGTAAACCAAAAGATGCTTAACATGCTTAGTCATATTACTTCTAAACTTGAAAATATAGAATCTGAAGTAAAGGAAATCAAAGGCGAGATGGGATTAGAAGTCAGGCCTGAATACCTAAAAAAATTAAACAATATTAGGAAAAAAAAAGGCATTTCTTTTAAGAATGTTGATGAGTTAAGACAAATAATTGAAAAGTAAGATGTATTCTCACGAGATTAAGCCTCACCTCAAGAAAGTTCTAGAAAAATTATCAAAGAAAGATAAAGGCACGTATGAGCAGATTCTTAAGAAGATTGATGAGATTATCAAATCAGACAGCATAGACCACTACAAAAATTTAATGCACGATATGAAAGACAGCAAACGTGTGCATATTGGCCACTTTGTACTTGTCTTTAGTTTTTATGCAGCACAAAATTTAGTGTCTTTTGAAGATTATGACCATCACGACAACATTTACAAGAAGTATAGGTAATTCTGCCAAATGTTTGTATAATTCCTTGAATTATGCGAAATGTCGGAAATTTTAATCATCTATTGAAAATTGTAAAAATTTCCGAGCATGCTCAAAAATTCCATTATGTACTCGTAACTTGGAATTTTTGACAGGGCAAAGAGGATAAGGGGGTTTGAGACTAGAGTTAAAGACGTGGCATTAGACGAACGATAGTTTTTTATATATCCTTGTATTAAGGACTCCAATGGCAGAAATGGATTTTCAGAAACAAATTTTGGGTACTCTTGCAGAGATGAAGAACAGCATAGAAACATTAAGAAAAGACGTCAGTTACTTGACAGAATACATTGAAGACACAAAACTTACTGAAGAAGAAAGAAAACAATTGGATGAAAGCATATCAAAAATAAAAGCAGGTAATACTTCTGATTTTGTTTCTTGGAAAACAGCAAAAAAAGAACTAGGAATGTAAAATGTTCTCGGCTGAATTAAAGAAGCCAGCACTTAAATTTCTCAAATCTATTAAGGATAAAACACTTCTGAAAAGGATATCTGACAGAATTGATGAGCTTGAGAAGAATCCTTTTCCGCAAGATATTGAAAGAGTTGAGGGCTATAAAGATGTTAAAGTTTTCAGGGTAAGAGTTGGAGATTACAGGATACTTTATTTTGTGGATTATTCCGCTTCAAAAGTTTATATCGAGAAGATTGATAAAAGAGGAAGGGTTTATTAGATGAAATTTTTAAAAATAAAAGTTCTAAAAAGAGTGTACCAAAATTCTTACAAATAAAGTTAGTGCCGCACTTGAATAACAAGTTGCAACAAAAACGATGCGTATATTGGTCTTTCTAAGCGCATCATCACGAATAATAGCTGAATATATAAAGAGCGTTATTATTGATAAAGTAATTGGTATAAATGTCCAAATCAGAAATTCAGGTATACTATTATATAAATACAACAATCTGAAAGAATAATCTAATATTACGCCTAAAAATATACCACAAATTATGGCACCAAAGATAGTTTTCAAGAAAGTCTCTGTGAAACTCATAATTTATTTGTATTAGGATAAGTATTTAATAGTTTCGATGTGTTTTTGATTTGATAATACCGAATTATTAAAATTGATAAATTTTAAGTGCAATCCAATGAAAAACATTAACTTTGGAAGTAAAAGGGCGGGTGGTGGGGCGAGTG
>JAGVXR010000034.1 GCA_018303645.1 Candidatus Woesearchaeota archaeon | reverse complement strand
ACAAGACATTGCCATTTGTGTATGAGTCATAAATCCTGAAAGTGAAGTTGAATGTTCCGACTTGGGATACTCCATTTGCATTTGTCAGCTTGCCCTGCAGTGTTAAAGAGTTTGGAATGGCAAAAACTATTGAGGAGAATAATGACAGCATTATCAATATAAAAAATATTCTTCCAATTTTGTAATCTGATTTATTCTTCTTCATATTCTATTCCCAAGTCTTTTACAAGTTCCATCGTCTTCTTCGCATCGCGTATCTTCCTCAAAGCATTATTCACAAAAGCAGAAACAGCAGGCTGGGAAATCCTGAGCCTCAAAGCTATCTCATTCTGCTTCAAGCCCTTCTTTCTTAATTCAAGAACCTGTTTTTCCTTTCTTGTCAGCATGTGTATAACCTAAATTACTTATATTTATTTTATTTACTATATTTATTTTATTTACTATATTTTCTATATTTACTTTATAAATTATTTAACTTATATATAAACTTATCGCTCAGAAAATTATTTAAACAGGGCATTTATCAGCCGGAAGTTATCATGAAACTAGGCAAATTAATCACAAGGAAAGGAATTTTGTTTTTGCTGCTGTTCAGCATGCTGGTTTTTATCGGCGACAAAATTAATTTCTCAAAGCTTGTGGGCGCAGAAAGCCAGTTCTTCACATTGTTCCAGTTTTTCGGGCCTGTTGCAGGCGCTTTTCTTGGACCGGTTGTCGGGGTATTGTCTGTTTTGATTGCCGAGGTTGCAAGCAAGATGGCAAATCATGCTTCATTTGATTTAGTCACAATTTTGAGGCTCACTCCAATGCTATTTGCAGCATGGTACTTTGGCACGAAAAAAGACAAATTAAGTTTTTTAGTTCCAATTGCAGCAATTATATTATTTGTAGCGCATCCTGTCGGCAGGCAGGTTTGGTTTTTTGCTTTGTTTTGGGCAATACCAATTATAATAAAACTGCTTCCTAAGAAATACGGCGAAAAGGCGTTTTTGAGAAGCCTTGGAGCAACCTTCACAGCGCATGCAGTCGGAGGCGCGATGTGGAACTACATAGTGCCAATGACTCCAGAAGCATGGGTTGCCTTGATTCCGATTGTGATATTCGAAAGGTTGTTATTTGCAGGAGGCATTGCAATATCATATATTGGATTTAACACTTTGCTTGACAAGCTCGATGCAAAGACAAAAGCAGAATATGTTAACGTTGATAAAAAATACATCTTATTTAAGCACAGCGCTTAGTTAAATGGGTGGTTTTATGGATAAGCTTGATTTTGGAATCATAGAAACATTGTCGAAAAACTCAAGAACGCCTTTCATGGAGATAGCCAGAAAGCTGAAAGTATCAGAGTCGACAATAAGAAAAAGGGTTTCAAGCCTTGAAGAGAAGTCCATAATAAAAAAATACTCGCTTGTGGTGGACAACGGTAAAATAGGCATAGGCAGCATAGCGCTGATTGGCGTGGATGCAGCGCCTGAAAAGTACCTTGATGTGGCAAAGAAGATTGCAGATCTTGATGGAGTAAAATATGCAGCATCAACAACAGGCGATCATATGTTCATGCTTGAGGTAGCTGCCAAAAATAATGATGAGTTAAGGGATTTCTCTGACAGGCTGAAGATGATTGAGGGTGTTACAAGGATATGCCCTGCTATTATAAAAGATACTTTAAAAGGCAGTTTGTAGGATAATTCTATACACAAAATAACGAATTTCGCACCATTCTAAACGCATATAGGAAAGCCTCTAGAAAGCTTTATATATGTCCAATTAACAATTGTTAAGTTTAGGTGGTTTTGAATGGATAAAAGTGATGTTGGGCTTATTGGAGGCGGTGGATTAGCAGCTATTGTAGCCACAACGGTACTGGGACTTGGTCCTATTGGAGCGGCTGCCGTCACTTTAGGCGGGGCGTATTTAGGTCATGAAGTGGCTTCTTCATACAAATAAAAAAATAAAATGCTTGAATCATTTTTAGTGACATCAAGGGAAACATTGGAAGCAAGCCTAGTTGTTGGAATTGTTCTTGCCTACCTTAACAGGACAAACAACCAAAGCTACAAGAAAACGGTCTACTACGGCATCGCTTTCGGGATTCTTGCAAGCATACTTTCTGCCTTCATT
Organism: Candidatus Woesearchaeota archaeon; assembly: GCA_018303645.1. GTDB lineage: Archaea > Nanobdellota > Nanobdellia > Woesearchaeales > GW2011-AR4. The sequence goes on along the minus strand of JAGVXR010000034.1, from coordinate 12,616 downwards.
TTTACAATCTTTGCCGGCGGGTTTGAGGGGAGGGTAGGGCAGATATTTGAAGGCGCTACAATGCTTATAGGCGCTTTTTTGCTTACAACAATGATTCTCTGGATGATGAGGCAGAGGCATATCTCAAAAGAGATTGAAGGCAGGGTTGAAAAGCATTTGATGAGTTCCCAGCCGTTATTTAGCCATATCGGGATTTTCCTGCTTATTTTTATCGCAATCATAAGGGAAGGAGTTGAAACTGTTATATTCCTGAACGCAATAAACTACGCAAGCGGAATCAACATTATCGGAGGAACATTGGGAATCATTGCAGCTGTTGTTATGGGCTACTTATTTTTTGTCGGCATTAAAAATATCAACCTAAAAAAAGTATTCAGCATTAGCAGCATTCTGCTTGTCTTGTTTGCAGCAGGGTTGGCTGCGCATGGCATTCATGAGTTTGAGGAAGCAGGATTGGTAAGCGGAATAATAGCGCCATTGTTTGATATTAACCCCATACTGAATGAAAAAGGATTGATTGGAAGCTTCCTGAAGGGATTGTTTGGCTACAACGGAAACCCAAGCCTTCTTGAAGTAATGGCTTATATGGCTTATTTGGGTGTTATATTCTATCTGTACAGGAGGATTGAGAGTTCTAGGATAAAAGTTGATGTTCATTCTATACAAAAACCTTAAAAACCATCAAAAAAATCATCTCTAGATGAAGAATCTGCTTTGGTATCTTATAGCAGGGACAAAAGGAGGCGAAACCAGGGGCAGAATAATATATTTTCTGAGAAAAACTCCTTCAAATGCCAACAAAATTGCAGAAATCCTGGGGCTTGACTACAAAACCATAAGGCATCATCTTGAGGTTCTTGAGAAGAACAGCATAATCTCTCCAATAAACAAGGGAAATTACGGTGCTGTCTATTTCTTGTCAGAGTTCATGGAGGCTAATATCCACATTTTCAATGAAATTTGGGCTCAATTTGGGAAAAAGTAAATAAATAAGTCTTGTTTCTTGATTTTCATGGAATCATTGATAATGAATGTCACAACTGCAATCACTGCCGTTTCCACTATTTTTCTGCTGGGCTTGCTTTATGTATACTACAAAAACCTGAAGCAGGCAAAGTCAAAATTCACCATTGGATTGTTCCTCTTTGCATTGCTGTTCCTTGTCCAAAATTTAGTCTCGCTTTATTACTACATAATAATGATGGAGTATTATGCTCCTGAAGTGGAAGTTCACGTATTCATTCTTACATTGCTTCAGGCAGTTGGATTCATGATTTTGCTGAAAATAACATGGGAATGAGGCGATAAAATGAAAGCAAATAATTTTCTTGCCATATTACTGATTTTAAGTGTTATAGCGCTTGGATGCGCCAAAACAACATCAACAGATTCTGCTGAAAAAAATTTTATGATGGATAAGGAAGCAGGCGAAATGGCTGAAATCGGCTTTGAGATGAAGGACGGCAAAATGCTCATGGTAGATGAAAAAGCAAAAACAATGTCACCAATGGAAAAAAATGCAGTTCTTAATGATGGAACAAAAGTTATGACAGACGGCAAAGTAGTCAAAAAAGACGGAACATCATTTATGCTTAAGGAAGGCGAGTCAATCTGGATGGACGGCACTTTCATGAAGGCGGGGGAAATGATGGAAGACAACAAGGAGGGGATGATTGAGGCTTCCTATTTAGGCAAAGTGCTTGCAGGCTCGGCAACAAAATACCTTGACTTCAACAAGGCGGATTATGACAAGGCATTTAACGAGAAAAGGAAAATCTTATTATACTTTTATGCAAGCTGGTGCCCAACATGCAGGGCAGAGCAGCCTGAAACTTTTGCCGCCTTTAAAGAATTAAATGATTCAAATTTAATCGGCTTCAGGGTTAATTACCGTGATGGCGATGATGATGCTGATGAAAAGGCACTGGCTCAGCAATTTGGGGTAAGCTACCAGCACACAAAAGTAATCTTAAAAGACGGGCAAAGAATATTGAAGGCTCCTGATTCATGGGACAAGCAAAGGTATTTGGACGAGCTAAGAAAAATTTAGATTAAATAAAATCCAGTCAAAATGGTAGAACCAACAATAATTGTAGCTTTCATTGCAGGCATTGTCTCGTTTGCAAGCCCCTGTGTTTTGCCATTGATTCCGGGCTTTTTGGCTTATTTGTCTGGTACAAGCGCAGGACAGCAAGGTGCAAGGCTAAAGATATTCATGAATAGTGTTGCATTTGTGCTGGGATTTTCTGTCATATTTGCATTACTTGGTGTTCTATTAAACACAATTTTGGAAAGAGTCTCTTACAATGTGCAGACATGGCTTTCAAGAATTGGAGGGATTATAATAATTTTATTTGCCTTGTATATTTTAGGATTGATAAAAATAAATTTTCTTGAAAGAGAGCACAAATTTGCAGTCAAGAAAAAATTCAGCATAACTTATGTTACATCATTTGTTTTTGGCGCAGCCTTTGCAGTCGGCTGGACACCATGCGTGAGCGCAATACTTGGCAGCGTATTTGCCTTGGCTGTCACAAATCCTAGCCTTGGTTTTGTTTTATTGATGTCATACGCGCTTGGGCTGGGGATTCCATTTTTATTGGTAGGATTATTCACCACACAAGCGATTGGTATCATCAATAAATCTGCAACCGTGCTGAAATACTTTAACATTATTGTCGGGATTTTATTGTTGGTATTGGGCATATTGGTATTTACAAATAAATTAAATGTCGTTGCAAACTGGTTTTTTGCGTACTCTCTTTTATCATGAAAAAGCCCGAATTCATCAGGAAGCCGTTTTTAACTCTTGCAGTTGTGGTTTTAGTGGCTGCGGCCATCTTTTACATAGAATCGCAAAAGCCAAAGATTGATATAAATAAAAATATTGAAGAAAATAACCCAAATTCAGCATACCCGAGAGCGCCTGACTTTGCAGGCATTGAAAAGTGGATTAACTCAGAGCCTCTTAAGATTGAGCAGTTGCGGGGCAAAGTTGTGCTTGTTGATTTCTGGACTTACACCTGTATAAACTGCATCAGAACCCTGCCATATTTGAAGGACTGGGATAAAAAGTACAGGGACGAGGGGCTTGTAATTGTGGGCGTTCACACCCCTGAATTTGAATTTGAGAAAAAATATGAAAATGTGCTGAAAGCAGTAAATGACTACCAATTAAAATACGCTGTTGCCCAAGACAACAATTATGTTACATGGAACCTTTACCAGAACAGGTACTGGCCTCACAAGTTTTTGATTGACATTGACGGCTACATAAGGTACGACCATATTGGGGAAGGGGCTTATGAGGAAACAGAAATGATGATACAAGCTTTGCTGAAAGAGAGGATGGAAAGGCTTAACAAAAAAGACGGAATAAAACTAAATATAACCAAGCCGTCTGAACTGCCAGAGTTCCAGAAGATAGACACTCCAGAAATTTACTTTGGCTACCAGTTCTCAAGGGGCAACTTCGGCAATCCAGAAGGCATAAAGTCAGGGCAGGTTATTGATTACAGATTTCCATTGTCAATAACCCAAAATAATGTTTATTTTGAAGGAAAGTGGAGAAACAATGCAGACAACATGGAATTAGTGAGTGATGACGGCTCAATTTTGCTCATATTTGACGCTAAAAAAGCCAACATTGTCGCAGGCTCTGAAAGCGGCTCAACAGCTTTCGTGTTTTTGGACAACGAGTTTGAAAGCGAGAAAAACAAGGGCAATGATGTCTTCATTCAGCAAAACAAGAGTGTTGCAAAGATTAATGAGTTCAAGCTTTATAATATAGTCAATGCCGAAAATTATGACACCCATGTAGTGCAAATAGACGTTGTTGGAAAAGGTTTCAAGATTTATACGTTTACTTTTGGGTGAGAATAATTAAATTTCTATGAACGGAAAAGCTTATAAATTTATATCATATACTCGGTCTATGAATGAACTATTTAGGCAAGGTACAGAACCAATAGAAAGTGGCGTAAGAACCCGTTTTACCGATGTAGTTGTGAAGGCCGGATATTTACAAGAAGCTCCTGAAATTTTACGTAGGAGGGACATTGGAAGATATGCAATAATCACAGATTCTATTGTAGCAAGATTATACGGTGACAAATTGCAACAGTTGTTTAGGGATGTCGGCTTACAAGTTGAATTACTTGAATTTCCTGAAGGGGAACAAAGCAAGAACCTGGACACTGTAGGTACACTGGTAGATCAGCTTGGAGCTTATGAATATGGAAGAAACTCCGCGATTATAGCCTTGGGAGGGGGTGTAGTCGGAGATGTAGTTGGCTTAACTGCAGCCGGTTATAAGAGGGGTGTACCTTATGTTCAATTCCCGACGACATTATTGGCACAAGTGGACAGTAGTTTAGGAGGAAAAACTGCGGTTGATACATCACACGGCAAAAATTTGTTTGGAGCATTCCACCACCCTATTCTGGATTTAGTAGACCCAAAAACCACACTAACTTTGCCAGAAAGAGTTTATAAAAGCAGTTTTGGAGAAGTAGTAAAGTATGGCGCAATTGATCCACATTTCAGAAGAGAACTGGAAGAAGGTTTAGATGCTTTATTAAGAAAAGATGCCGAATTGTTATCAAAATTTGTTTTAGATTCCCTTCTTATAAAAGCATTTTATGTAGATAAAGACCCATTTGATAAGGGTGTTAGACAGATACTCAATTTTGGACATACAATAGGTCATGGCGTAGAGTTTGCAAGTGACTATGAATTATTGCATGGTGAATCTGTATCTATCGGTATGAGTCAGGAGGGAAGAATCGCTGTCTCAAGAGGACATTGGACAGAAAAGGAATTGTATTCACTTAACAATTTATTACAAAGAATAGGGCTACCTACTGAAATACCAGATTATTTAGATAAGCAAAAGATTATGGGGGCTATTAGACAGGATAAGAAAAAAGATGATAGAAATGTCAAGCTTGTAGTGCCTGGACAAGATCCACTAACTCCTATAGAAATTAAAATTGGAGAAGACGATTTGGTACAACTAATATTCCGAGCCGACTCCTAATAATATTTCTGCCGACAATTGATTTTAATACTATTAAACATATTTTTAATTGCAGTTAATAGAGAATAAATATGTTAAAGAAATTTTTATAACTACAATTTTCCATAAACTTTCTTCATCATCATAGCATCCCCCTCTATATTCGGGCTTTCTGATATGGCAACCCCCTTGACATTAAAATCTTTCAAGGCTTTCAGCAGTTCTTCATATTTTAAATCCGACTCTTTTAATGTTAAATGATTTTTCTCTCCTTTTGGGCCATAAGCAATGCCTGTAATGTGCATGTGCATGTTTTCCAAGCCTTTCCTGCCGAGCTTTTTTTCAATAGATTCCAAAATGCTTGCAAATTCTTTATAAGTATTGTATTTTCCATTGGTTCTTGCGTGGAAATGCGCAAAGTCAACGCAAGGCATTACATTATCAAGCTCGGTGCTTAACTGCAATATCTCATCAACATTGCCAAATTGAGTAGCTTTGCCTGTTGTTTCTGGGCGCACCCAGATGCTGTTATTTTCGTCCTTTAAAGTTGAAATAATTTCCTTCAAGTTGTGCTTTATTGTGCCGTAAACCTTTTTTGAATCCATGCCTATGTAAAAACCCGAGTGAAAGCATACAGAATAGCCGCCGCACAAGCTTGCAATTCTTGCAGAATTAAGAATTCTTTCAATGCTTGCCTTTATCTTTGCTTTTTCAAGAGAATTTAGGTTTATGAAATAAGGCGCATGGCACGTCAACACAACATTACTTTCTTCAGCAGCCTTTTTCACTTCAGGAGCCCTGTCTTTTGTTATATTGACACTTCTTACAAACTCAAGCTCCATTGCGCCCAAGCCGAGCTTTCTGACATGCTTTATGCCATCAGTTGTTGTGCGGGGATTTGAACTTAATGGAATGCCTGCTGTGCCGAACAATAAATCATTCATGGAAAAAGGAGAATTTTGATGTTTTTAAATATTGTTGATTTGAAATATACCTACCCATCATACAGGCTCTTTTCAAGCTTAATCTTATTGGTAATGCCGTACGGATATTTGCTTATGATTCCCAGCGATTCCAATCGTTTAATTATTCTGTGAACCTTGACTTTTGAGAGCTTGGTTCTTCTTACTAAATCTGATTGAGTCATTTCACCGTTGCTTCTTTCCAATTCTTTGATTACAATCTTTTCATCAGGCAGTATCATGGATTCAATCACCTCTTTTTTCAATTCCTTCGTTTCTTTGGCTCTCAATAAATTCATTAGTGAAAGGCCTGCTAGAATTGACACTACAGAGCCAAAAAGAATTGCTCCCAAGAATGGTGCGGTTATTGTTCTGGCAGGTGGCCTGAAGCCTGCTCCTGTAAAATTTCCTGTCTGCGTTAAGTTTCTAAAGCTATGAGGTGGGTACTGCTCTCTTACATATGTAAAATATGACATGTAAACAAATAAAATTAAAGCTACTCCAGCATAAATGAAACATAAAATAGTCACAACCCAATGCAGCCTTCTCTTATTGTTTTGTTTTGGTTTCATCTTGTTTCGTTTCACTTGGTTTCAGGAAGCATTTATAAATGGTTTCGTTTCACTTAGTTTCATTTGGTAATATTTTGATTTATATAAACATTTCGCAAATGCTGAGAAAATCCATAATAAAATTAGATAGTGTATGGAAAATTTATAAGATGGGAGAAGTAGAGGTAAATGCTCTAAAAGGAGTTAGTCTGGAAATACTTCATGGAGATTTTGTTGCAATAACTGGCGCAAGCGGCTCGGGAAAAAGCACAATGATGAATCTGGTTGGTTGTTTAGATATGCCAACGAAAGGCTTGATTCTTTTGGATGGAAAAGACATATCGAAAATGAGCGAGTCAGATTTGGCACAAATAAGGGGGCAGAAGATTGGATTTATATTCCAGCAGTTTCATTTAATTCCTACCTTAAGTGCTGTTGAAAATGTAATGCTGCCTTTGGAGTTTCAGGATATTCCGACTGATAAATCTGAGAAACAAGCAGCAGAAATCTTGCATAAGGTTGGTCTTGGCGACAGGATAAATCATTTGCCATCGCAACTTTCTGGAGGGGAGCAGCAAAGAGTTGCTATTGCAAGAAGCCTGGCTAATAATCCAGATGTAGTTCTTGCAGACGAGCCAACTGGAAACTTAGACAGCGTAGCTGGAGCAAATATTTTGAATTTGCTTCAAAGTCTTTGGAAAAAGGAAGGCAAAACTATCATAATGGTAACGCATGACTTAAAGCTTGCCAGTCATGCAAAAAGAATTGTTCAATTAAAAGATGGTCAAATATTAAAAGGAGGATGATTAATATGAAAAAAATATTCTTAAACATTATTTTGTTTTTAGTGATGTCAATTTCCGTTCATGCAGTAGAATATGAATCACCTGTTATTAAGGTGACTTTGCTTAACTATGACCCAAGCCCTGCAAGGGCAGGTGACGCCGTAGAGTTAAGACTAAGAGTAGAAAATACAGGGGGCGGAAGTATTGAGAATCTTGAAATTGAAATTCTGCAAAACTATCCCTTTTCAGTAGTTGATGGCTCGGCAGTACAGAATCTTGGAAAATTGTATGAATATCAAACAGGCAAGAATTATGTGAATACCCAATTCAAGTTGAAGATTGATAAAGATGCTATTAAAGGACAGCATGAATTAAAGGCAAGGTACAGGGAGCGTAATGGTGATTGGGTTACCATCAGTTTTAATATTGACGTAACCAGCAAGGAATTTGCACAGATAATTTACGTTGACAAGGCAAAAATTGAGCCAGGAAAGGAAACAGAGATGAAGTTTACAATTACAAATATCGGCAGCGCCCCTCTGCAAAACATGATTTTTTCATGGTCTGAAGCTGATGGCGTTATTCTGCCGGTGTTTTCTGATGATACAAAATACATCAAATATCTTGATATTGGAGATTCTGTTGAATTAAAGTATACTGTAATTGCAGATGTAAATGCCCAGCCAGGGCTGTATCAACTTGACTTGAACTTGAAATATGAATCTTTAACAAATACGACATCCACGGTAATAAAAACCAAAGCAGGAGTTTTTGTTGGCGGCGAAACGGACTTTGATGTTGTATTTTCCCAAAGTTCTCAGGGCCAGACATCGCTCTCAGTCGCAAATACCGGAAACAATCCTGCGCAGTCAGTTTCTGTAAGGATTCCCGAGCAGCCAAATTTCAGGGTTGCAGGAAGCAATTCAGCAATCATTGGAAACCTTGACAAAGGCGATTATACTGTCGTTTCATTCCAGATAATCCAAAGCACGGGAAATTTTACCGGAGCTAGCAGGCAAAGGCAATCTTCGCAAAATTCTCAGGCTCCAAATCTTCAAAATTTGGCATCAGCAAGAAATAATAACCTCAGAGTTACCATAGATTACACAGATACAACAGGAGAGAGAAGAAGCATCGAAAAGAATGTCGAAATACAATTCAGGCCGGATGCAGCAAGCCAAACTTCTGCCAATGTGGGAGCTAACAGCCAAACAAGCATATTTTCAAGCTGGATTTTTTACATAGTATTGATAGCTGTTGCTGGAGCAGGGTGGTATTTCAGAAAAAGGATTATTGCAGTCTTATCAAAAATCAAAAAATAGAATGAAATTCAAAAAATCATTCAGGCTTGCATTGGCTGACAATTATAGGAATTGTCATCGGTGTTGCCGCAATAGTTGCCATTGTCTCAATTGGAGAAGGAGCGCAGGCAAGTGTGCAGGAGAGGCTTGGCGGGCTTGGAGCAGACATAATCACAGTCTCGCCAGGCTTTCAAAGGGCTGCTGGCGGTTTCAGAGGAGGATTTGGCGGTGGAGGTGGTGGAAATGCAGCTACAACAACAAGCGCTAAAAACCTAACCAGCAGAGATGTCCAAGTTGTAAAATCAGTTGAGGGAATAAGCTTTGTAAACGGAATGATTTCAGGCAGGGCTGACGTTTCTTTTCTTGCAGAATCTGCCTCTGTCAATGTACAGGGAGTTGATACTCTTGCATGGAGCAATATGGTAACAACAGAGCTTGAATCCGGACGCTATTTAAATCCAGGTGATACAAATGTTATAGTCATCGGAAGCAGAATAGCAAGATCAACTTTCAAGCAACCTCTTGTATTAAACAGGGACATTACAATTGAAGGCAGGCTTTTCAAGATTGTCGGAATTTTGAAAGAATCAGGAAGCGGCGGGGATGACAACAGGATTTTCATGCCGATTGAACAGGCAAGAAATGTCATTGAAGATGCAGGCAATGAAAAAATTGATTCTATAGTAATTAAAGTAAAGGATGCAAATTTTGTTACTGAAAGGACATCTGAAATAGACTCAAGGCTTATGCTGTCAAGGCACGTTACAAACAGAACAAAGGATTTTACTGTGACTTCATCACAGGCAACGCTGGAAAGGGTTCAGGGTGTAACGGAGACTTTTACTCTGTTTTTAGGTGCCATAGCCGCTGTTTCATTGATTGTCGGCGCTGTTGGAATTGCCAACACAATGTTTACCTCAGTTCTTGAAAAGACTAAAGAAATAGGAATAATGAAGGCTATTGGCGCGAGAAACTTCGATATTATGATGATATTCTTGCTTAATTCAGGATTGGTAGGGCTCGTTGGAGGGTTTCTTGGCGTCGGATTAGGCTCTGCAATTTCTTTTGTTCTTCCAAACTTCTTGTCTGGAATAGGGCCCGGAGGAAGCGTAAGAACTGTTATTCCTGCCAGCCTTTTGATTGAAGCGCTATTGATTTCAATCATTATTGGAATGATTGCCGGGGCAATTCCAGCTTACAGGGCTTCAAAGCTAAAGCCAGTGGATGCTTTGAGATATGAATAACAAATTTTAACCAGATTCTTTTTAAGGATTAAGAACTATACTCGAAGACAAAAGTTATTAGACAATTGTTGTCTTCTCGTAATATGTTGGAAATTGCAAAGATATATAATAAATTGTTACAATTTCCGAGCATGCTCAAAAATTCCATGTATTCATTATAAATTGATGGAATTTTTGACAAGCAAATGACATTTCCATGTCTAAAAAGTTGTGTCATTTGCTATAAAAATAATTTATCAAGCAAAAACAGCCAAATAATTTATGCTAACTTGTACTGGTATTTTATATCGCCTTTTAATTTATTTTTATTATTTGTAAAGATTGTTAAAAATAAATTAAAAATTTACTCGTCCTTAATCATTCCTTTAATCTGCTCGTGCAGTTCTGGAGTATCTTCATGCCCATGCTCTTCAACAGCGTGCCTTACAGCAACTGTCAGAACCTCATCTTCTGTCCCAGCTATAGTAAGCGAACAATTTTTTTCGCTTGGAAATTGCCTGCAGTCTGCTACTTTTCTTTTTACCATATTTTTCACCCCATAACTAGTTTTATTTTATGCTGAGTCTGTTATCCTGTATTTAATGTTTTCGTTTTTAAATAGGCGAAAAGCTGATTCAAGCAAAATTATTTTAAACATCAAAATTCCACTTATGTTTCATAAGTGGTTTATGTGTTACAAGCATATTGCATGGAATTTGGATGTCAGGAAAATGCTATGCATTTTCAGGATCCCGAAAATCTATGATTTTCGCGATGCTCAAAAATCACCCATCAATAAGTGGAATTTTGTAGCAATGAAAATTCATTGAATTTTCAGTGTCTCGAAAATCTCCGATTTTCGCAATGTCCAAAACCACTTGATTGTATAGCCAAAAGTATTCATGCCATCCATCGAAAATCAAAGATTTTCGAGTGTGATCGGAAATGCGAAGCATTTACCGACATATGATGGGTGGTTTTTGACAGATAGATGTATTATTTACAAAAAATGCCCAAAAAATTAACAAGAAACAGCAAAGCCTATTACATCTGCGAAGAATGCGGTTTTGCATACAAAGGCAAAGTGACTGCGCGAAAATGCGAATCTTGGTGCAGGAAATATAAAAGCTGCAATGTTGAGATAACAAAACATGCAGTTGAAATTTAATTCTGAAATTTTTCATAAAGTTTAAATATACCCATTACGGATTTCCACTGATTAAAGAGGATGCTATGGCTTTTCACTTATTATCGCTTGCATTGGCTGGCATATTGAGCTTTGCCGATTACATCACCGAAAACATTTATTCGAATAAGGTAAGGGCGAATAAGAAGCTAATTTCATTCTCAGCGGGGGTTGCAATATCTTATGTTGTACTGAATTTGTTTCCTGAAATATCCCAGTACGCTGTGATTGACGGAAAAGAAATTTTTCTTTATGCGCTTTTCGGGTTTATATCATTGAATCTGATTGAACAGTACATACACAAGGGCGTTAAAAAGTCAAAAATAGATTACTACCACAAAAGCCTTCATGTGGCGTACTTTTTTATCTACAATATTTTTATTGGCATTGTACTTGTCAACTTTGCAGCAAAAGGCATTGCCAAAACACTGCTTTTCTTTATTCCGTTCCTGCTCTATATCATTATAAAGATAATCCCTCAGGAATTCGGGTTTAAGACCGGCACGTTCAAGATTTTTTATTCACTGGCGCCATTGTTTGGAGCTGTTTTAGGGTTGGTTTACTATGATCTTACAAGCCTAATGTTCAGCAAAATGCTGGCTTTCATAACAGGCACTTTGCTTTACACTGTAATAAGGGAGTCCATGCCCAGCGACGAGGCTGAAAAGCCTTTGTACTTCATGATAGGCGCCTTGTTCTATGCTTTGGTTATATTGGCAGGGTGGAAAATTATATGATAAGAATGCAAAGATTTATTAAATAAGGAAAATTAACAAACTCATTATTTTAACCAAAAAATAATTAATGGAGGTGCAAGATGGAAAAAGGAAAAAAAGGCAAAGGATGCTGCTGATTTGTTTTTGAAATTATTTTTTTATTTTTTAATCATAAATCTGTGAAATTGAGGTGATAGTAAAATGCCTAAAACATCAAAAGTCAAGGTTTACTCTACAAGCACATGCCCCTGGTGCGTCAAGACAAAAGAGTTTTTGAAAGCCAACAACATCAAATACGAAGATGTCAATGTAGGCATGGATGAAAAAGCAAGAAACGAGATGTTTGAGAAGTCAGGGCAGTTTGGAGTTCCTGTCACTGATGTTAACGGCACAATCATTGTAGGCTATGACAAAGAGGCTTTGAAAAAAGCGCTTGGTTTATAAATCACAGGAAATCTCTTGTTTCTATGGAAAAAGACAACGTCTGCATTGACTGCTACAACCAGATTGACAAGGTTGCAAAAATTCTAAAGCTCGGGCAGGCAGAGCTTGACATCCTTACAATACCAAAAAGAATATTCACATTTAGCTATCCTGTAAGGCTGGACTCCGGTGATATAAGATATTTTACAGGCTACAGGGTTCAGTTTAATGACGCAAGAGGCCCGACAAAAGGCGGCATTAGGTTTCATCCGGAGGTTAACCTTGAGGAAATAAAGACTCTGGCTTTCTTGATGACATTAAAATGCGCTGTTGTGAACCTGCCTTATGGGGGCGCAAAAGGCGGCATCACTATAAACCCCGGCAAATTTTCTGAAGCAGAGATTGAAAGAATCAGCAGGGGCTATATAAGGGAAACATATAACTTCATAGGG
>JAGVXR010000033.1 GCA_018303645.1 Candidatus Woesearchaeota archaeon | reverse complement strand
TGGACTGGAAACTTCTGACGAGCATGGGCTTGTAATTTTAAAGAAAGATCTGAATTTGGACCAGCTTAGGAGCTCTGTCGCCTACACAAAAAAATTGGGGATAGAATGCCAGGTTAATTTTATAATAGGATGCCCGGACCAGACTTATGACACATTCAAAAAAGATGTTGAGTTTGCAGAAGAGATTGCGCCTGACCAGTTGAGGTTCTTCAACATGATTCCTTATCCAGGCACTGAGATGTTCGAGTGGGTCAAGCAGAATGGAAAATTCCTGCACCAGCCTGAAGACTACCTCAATGACCTGAATTACTGGGGGGAAGAGCCTGTTTTTGAGACTGACGAGTTTACAAGAGAGGAAAGAATAAGGGCTTTTAGGGAAGGCCAGGACAAGATAATGGAAGTATTTTTGAAAAGAAGGTTCGGAAAGGCATTAGGCTCTTTTGGGTATAATGCATTTTACAATATAATGCATTTTACAAGAATAAGGTATTTCACAAGCTGGGCGGCATGAAACTGGCAATCTGGGCTTGGATTAACCTGAAAAGGACAAGGGTTGTTCAGTATTAATGTTTTTATCGTTTTGTAAGCTGTTTTCTGAAAAATCTATGTTGGTATGATAAATTTTAATTATTTTATTGTTTATTATTTTCAATATTGAAATTAAACATATTGGCTAGGGGGTTAACTTTATAAATAAAATAAGAAACCTCATTAAAAATGAAAGTATTGGTTACTGGGGGTAATGGATTTATTGGCTTGTCATTAGTTGAGGCTCTTTTGGAGCAGGGGCATGATGTCAGGGTACTTGATTTAAAGCAGCCAGCTATTCAGCATAAGAATCTGGAATTTGTTAAAAAGTCAATCATGGATGATGTTATAGATGTTATAAAAGATTGCGATATGGTGTACCATCTCGCAGCAGTATTGGGGGTTGATCAAACTGACAAAAGGCCCTTGGAAACCATCAGGGTAAATCTGGAAGGCTCTGTCAACGTCTTTAAGTCTGCAGTTGAAGCAGGAGTCAAAAATATGGTTTACGCATCTTCTTCAGAAGTTTATGGAAATCCAAGAGAACTTCCAATCCGGGAGGACAGCGTGAAAGGCCCGGTCTCCACTTATGGGGTATCAAAACTAGCTGCAGAGATTTACGCGCAAGCCTACAATCAGGAGTTTGGGGCTAACATAAAGATAGCCAGGTTTTTCAATGTTTATGGGCCAAGGCAATCGGATAATTTTGTGGTGTCCATATTCCTCAATAATGCCCTGCGCGGCGAGCCAATAAGAGTTTTCGGCGACGGGTCCCAGACGCGATGCTTTACTTATGTAACGGATGCCATTGGGGGAGTCCTTAAAGTTGTTGACAGGGGAAAAAGCAGAGAAGTCTATAATGTCGGCAATAACCATCCAACAACGATATTGCAGCTTGCTGATACAATCAAAGAGGTTACCGGGAGCAAATCAGAAATAGTCAAGGTTGGCTATGGAAAGGATTCAAGATTAAGGGAGCGCGAGATAGATTACCGCATCCCGGACATTTCTAAAATAAACTCCATTGGGTGGGAGCCAAAAACAAGGATTGCTGAAGGCATCAAAAAAATTCTTGAATGGAAGAAAAAGCAAGGCTAATGCCTTCCAATTCCATGATATAAAATCCCCATTGCCTTGATTTTTTCATTGTCAAGGCAGTTTCTGCCGTCTATAACAGCCAGTATCTTGTGCTTTTTCAGCTTTTCCATATCCATGTTCCTGAATTCATTGTGGTCTGTTGCCAGTATAATGTAGTCGCTTTTATTCAGCAATTCATCGATGCCATTTACATTGATGCCTTTCTTGACATGAGGGTCAAAAACAAAAACATCTGCTCCTTTTGTTTTTAGAATATTTATGATTTCAAATGCAGGGCTCTCCCTTATGTCGTCAACATTTGCCTTGTACGCCAAGCCAAGCACTCCGACTTTAGCACCTTTGATTGATTTTTTTAGTTTCTTTAACTCACCCTCGAGCAATTCAACTGTGTAATCAGGCATGCTGTTGTTTATTTCCCTTGCAAGGCTTAGGAATTTATGGTTGAAGCCAATCTGCTTTGCCTTCTCAATGAGATAATACGGGTCAACAGGGATGCAGTGACCGCCTACGCCAGCTCCGGGATAATGCGGCATAAACGCAAATGGCTTTGTGGAAGCTCCTTTTATCACTTCAAGAATATCTATTCCTGCTTTGTCAAAGCTTTTTGCCATCTCATTAACAAAGGCAATGTTAACATCCCTGAATGTATTCTCCATGATTTTTGTCGCTTCAGCAGCCTTTACGCTGCTCAGCTCAATAATATCAGCGCTGATTATGCCTCTGTAAAACTCAGCAGCTTTTTTTGCTGCCTCTTTTGTAATGCCGCCGACAACCCTTGGCAGATTCTCAATTGTCCATTTTTTGTTGCCAGGGTCTATTCTCTCAGGGCAATGCGCAACAAAAACGTCGTTTTTGCAGGCGTCAAATCTTTGTTTTTTTAATATTGGAATTACAATCTCCTCAATAGTTCCAGGGTAAATAGTTGACTCAACAACTAAAAGAGTGTTTTGCTTTATAAATTTCGAGATTGTGGAGATAGATTCCATCAAAGCAGTTATGTCGGGTGAATTATTCCTATCAACAGGGGTCGGCACGCATACAACAATGACTTCAGAAGCAGGAATGCATTCGCTCGCACTTGTTGTTGCAATTATTTTATTTTTTAGATTCCTCAGCTTATTGCTTATGTAATCATCATCAATAGGGCTAATTTGCCTGTTGACTGAATCAACCTTGGTTTGGTCAATATCCAAACCGTACACTTTAAAGCCTTTATCTGCGCATAGACACGCTAAAGGCAATCCCACATAGCCAAGGCCCACTATGGTTACAGTTTTCATCATCAAAAATAACCAAGGCTGCTTTATAAAATTTTCTAAGGAAGTATTTTTTAGTAGGATGCTTGCAGGGATTTTTCCACGATATATTTATAAAGCATTTTCAATTCTGCACAGAAATGATTTATTTCAAAAAAATAGCAAATTATATTTTATCAAGATATAAATCTATAGTGGTCATTCTTCTCTTGATAAATTTTTTTATAATATCTGCCAGCGTTTATAAAGATTCCATAACATGGGATGAAGTCTGTTACATCGGGATGGGCAAATACATAGTTGAGACGGGCAATTTTAGAACAGATGGGAGCATAACTCATGGGACTCTTTCATATTACATTAACAGCCTTTTTTTGTATTTTGCTGATGTTCCAAATGAAATTATCGCCAAGGAAAGCTGCTGGGACAGGGGGAAGGAGCTGCTATTTAAATCCAAGAATCCTGTTTGGCTTCTTTTTATAATAAGGCTTCCCTTAATATTATTGTCAGCCTTGCTCGGGTTTTATGTATTTAAATGGGCTAAAGAATTGTACGGCATAAAAGCAGGATTATTCGCACTCTTTTTTTATTCCATAAGCCCGAACATAATTGCGACAGCAAAGCTGGCATTGACTGATTTTTCATTCGTATGCTTCTCTTTTATTTCTATGTACTATTTTTGGAAATTTTGCAGCAAAGCTACTGCCTTTAATTTAATAGTTGTTGGTTTTGTGACTGGGTTAGCTTTTATAACAAAAGTGACAGCCATATATCTTGTACCCGTATACATTATTCTTGGCGTAATTTTTATAGAAAGAATTTTTTCCGAGAGGTTAATTGACATGGCACTTATATTCTCAATTGCTTTTTTGGTTGTGTTTGCCGCTTACGGATTTAAAATACAGACAATCTCAAATGCATTGCCGGATTATTACTCAGTAAGGGCTCATGAGGAAATCGCCAATAGGATAAGCAGCAATGAGGTTGAAAAACTTGCATATTTCATAATTGACAGAGTGCCTTTGCCTGCTGCAACTTATTTTGCAATGATTGGGGATGTTGCATTTCATTCATTTAGGGGCTTCAACGGATATTTTTTTGGGGAGATACTTGAGCCTGAATCAAAGCCATTTTATTATTTTTTCGGCGTTATGCTGCTTAAAACACCGATACCTACACTGATAATCATAATTTTGAGCATAATCTTCTTCAACAAATTAAGGCATAATAAACTGAGGAATGAGATTTTTTTAATAGCGCCTATAATTATGTTTTTTGTGCCGTTTATTTTTAATAAAGTCAGTTACGACTTGAGGCATATACTGACTATATATCCTTTTATGTTTGTTTTCATGAGCAAAATA
Organism: Candidatus Woesearchaeota archaeon; assembly: GCA_018303645.1. Classification (GTDB taxonomy): domain Archaea; phylum Nanobdellota; class Nanobdellia; order Woesearchaeales; family GW2011-AR4. The sequence goes on along the minus strand of JAGVXR010000033.1, from coordinate 7,171 downwards.
ACCAATTTTAATTTAGAGAAGGGGTTTCTCAGATATTTTATAGCAATATTGCTGGTTTGGAATATTGCGTCTTCCATTTCAATTTATCCGTATTATACGGCATATTTTAATGAATTGATAACGCCCAAAGAAGGATACAAATACCTATCCGGGGATAATATAGACCTTGGGCAGGATTTAATAAGGCTGAAGAATTATTTAGATGTAAACGGCATAGTCAAAATTAATCTCAGTTTTCATGGGGGAATAGATCCGAAGTATTATGGCATAGAATATGATTATATGCCAACTGCCTGTTTCTCTCCTGTAAATAAGGATTATAAGCCCTATGCTGCGAATTGCAGAGAAAGCTTCACAGAAGATTGTTCAAAAAGAAAGGGTATTGTTGCCATAAGCGTGACTAATCTGCAAAACAGATTTCTTAAGAACACAAGCTGCTTCAATTGGCTGCGCAATTACGAGCCTGTAAGCAGGTTAGGCTACTCCATATTTGTGTATAATATAACAGGATAGCCATCAACGGGCTGTTTTACCATACTTTTTATCCGCTTTCTCCAGCTGCTCAACGCTGCCTATGTCATACCATCCCTTATCAGTTATGTAAGAATATACAACATCCCTTTTATGCAGCCATTCTATAAAGCTGCCTGTTTTATCTGGATTGTTGCCCTGGGCAATGTATTTTTTAATTAAGGATATTGTTTTTTTTGGGAATAGGTATATTCCTGTTGACGCCAAGGTTGATTTTGGCGAAGTTGGCTTTTCCTCAAAATTTACAACTATATTGCTGCTGACTTCCACGATCCCGTAATTCCTGGCTAATTCAAAGTCTTTGACGTCATGAAGCACAATGACGCTTGATTTTCTTTTTTTGAAAAAATTCACTGCATCAGCCAATGAATCCTCAAAGATGTTGTCGCCTGCAATAACCACAATTTCGCTGTTGATGTTCTTCAGGTTTATTGTGTAATGGATATCTCCCAAAGCTCCAAGGCGCCCTTCGTTGCTTTTAGTCCTGTCATTAATTATCTCTATGGGCTTTTCCGCATTAAAATTGCTTAGCCATTTTCTGAAATGCTGCTCAAACTTGTCATTTGTTACAACGTATATCTTATTTATTAAGTTTATTTGCTCTAATTTTTTTATTATATGCTCTATTATAGGCTTTCCAGCTATATTCAGCAACGGCTTTGGGGTATTCTCTGTCAATGGATATAGACGGGTAGCATAACCTGCCGCAAGCACTATCGCATCAATTTTTACCACCTAGTTTATTTAATTCTCTTACATTTTTATTATATTGCCTAATTTTTTCTTTGACTTCTGGTCTCTTTCTATATTCCATTTTGTAAATGAGAGCCTTCTTTTTATATTGGGGAGTTCGTCGATATATCTTTTGATATTCTCTTATTCTATCCCTAACTTCTTGTCGTGAAAAATATTTTTTGATATAATCTTTATATTTTTCAGTTTTGCGATATTCTGTTTTATCTTTCAATATTTTTTCTTTATTTCTATAATAGAAATCTTTAGCTTGTTGGTTTCTTCTAATTTTAACTTCTTCTTTACTTTGATAAAGTTTGGTTCGTCTCGACTTATTTAGCTTAGCATTTTTAAGTATGTCTTTGTTACCAATCCACACGTGACCCAATTTATACCAAATAGAATTAGGTATGTTAAACATATCTTCTTTTATAAGATTAAGAAATTTATCAGTTTCCTTAACGGGAAACCTTAACAAAATCTTATTTTTTGAAGGATCTTTTTTGAAAGCTGCATTAATATCCCACTTCTCCTTAAACCATTTTTTAAGAAGTTGATTTTCTTTCATTGAAAATCCTTCTGTATGAATCTCTGCTATTTTATTTTCTGGATCATAATAACCATCGTCACAATACCAAACAGCCAATCCAAGTGTATCTAATTGACTTAAAATAGTTTGAGTTATTGTTTTTATGCCATTAACGTAAAAAAGATTATGATACATGTTTAATTTTTCAGATACCTTACTTCTTAGTCTTATTTCTATCTGCCTAAAATATAGTTTATTCTTAGCTTTACATAGAATATTATTAAAAGTATACAACCTTAGACTCAAGTGATCTTTTAAATTTAAATACTTCCATGTCAAATATTCTTTTTGTTTTATGGAATGAGTTTCCTCTATATTTGAATTTAAAAAATCTTTTTTACAATACATATCTCCAAGTAAACTACCGAGTATTATCTGATGCGTTTTTTTAGGTAAAAATATAGGAGTGATTGTTTCTGATTTTTCTGATATTATGGCTTCCATTTTGCTTCACTTCCTAGGGGTGCTTTATAGGATTGTAAATAGAATCCAAAGCTTTAATATTAATTTGTGTAAAATCCCTTATAGTGAGATCAGCTTTTAGTTCTTTTTTTGAATGTGTTGTACTAAGTGCTATAACTTTCATTCCAGCAGTCTTGGCTGCTTTAATCCCAGATATTGAATCTTCAAAAACTATGCATTTAGACGGATTAAAATTCATTTCTTTGGCTGTTTTTAAATAAATTTCAGGATGAGGCTTGCCTCTGCTAACCTGTGAAGCGTCAACAATAGTTTTGAAGTATTTTTTAATGCCAGTTTTTGTCAAAATGAGTTTAATATTTTTTTGTGGAGCAGAAGTTGCAATCGCACATTTTATGCCATAATCATCTAACAATTTCAAAAAGTTCGCCAGACCTTTTGTCAGTGCAATATATTTTTTATAAATATTTCTGTAGATGCCTTCTTTTTCTTCAGCATATTTGAAAATTTGTTTATTAGCAAGTTTTTTCCCGAAAAGGTGCATTAAAATATTAGAATTTAACTTTCCATAAATATTTAGATTCAATTCTTTTTGAGATATATTGAGGTTGTGTCTTTTACAAAACAACTTCCATGCTTTTTTATGGTATAAATTATTATTGACTATTACTCCGTCCATATCAAAAATAACAGCAAAATTGCGCTTTTTCATATCATTAATCAAAATAATTTTGACAAGATTTTAACCTTAGACCACGTCCTTTCTTCCTATGCTTATATATGTAAATCCTTCTTTTTTCATTAAATCCGGATTATAGATATTTCTTCCGTCGACGATTAAAGGGTGCTTCATCAGAGATTTTATCTTTTTTAAATCCATCTCCTTAAATTCGTTCCATTCTGTTACAATAACCAAAGCATCGGAATCCTTGGCAGCATCGTATGGGCTGCTGCAGTATTCCACGCCTTTCAGCACCTCTTTTGCTTTTTGCATGGCTTTCGGGTCATAAGCCTTTATTTCAGCCCCTTCCCCCTGCAGATCATTTATTATGCTTATGGACGGTGCAAATCTCATGTCATCTGTATCAGGCTTGAACGCAAGCCCGAGAACGCCGATGGCCTTGCCTTTCACCACCCACAGGGCTTTTTCTATTTTCCTGACAAAAAGTTTTCTTTGCGCAAAATTTGTTTCCTGCACAGCTTTAAGAAGCTTAAAATCGTATCCTAATTTTTCAGATATCCTTATAAAAGCCTCCGCATCCTTTGGAAAGCAAAAGCCCCCGTAGCCGATGCCAGCATTCAGAAAATGCCTCCCTATCCTCTTGTCGAGCCCCATGCCTTCTGCAACTTTTTCAACATCTGCTCCGGCCAGCTCGCAAATATTGGCTATTGCGTTTATGAAAGAAATTTTAGCTGCGAGAAATGAGTTTGACGCATGCTTGATTATTTCAGCGCTCTTTATGTCGGTGAATATTATCGGGACATTCAAGGGCATGTATAATTCCTGCATTATTTTTACTGCCTTTTCGCTTCCTGAGCCTATGACTATCCTGTCCGGGTGCATGAAATCACTGACAGCGCTGCCCTCCCTCAGGAATTCAGGATTGCTGACAACATCAAAATCAGCCTTATGGACATTGTAAGCCTTTATGGATTTTGCAACCATGTCGCCGGTCTCTACGGGGACTGTGCTTTTCTCGACGATTACCTTATAGGAGTCCATAACCTCTGCAATCGTTCTTGCCACATTTTCAACATGGCTCAAGTCAGCTTCGCCATTTTCTTTGGGAGGGGTGCCCACGCAAATGAAAACAATATCAGATTCTTTTATTGCCCGCCTCAAGTCCGTTGAAAATGCCAGCCGATGCCTGTTTTTGTTTCTTATGGCCAGTTCCTCAAGCCCGGGCTCGTATATCGGTATGATGCCGCCGTTCAGACTGCTTATCTTATCCTCGTCTATATCGACGCATATCACTTCATTTCCTAACTCGGCAAGGCATGCTGCCGTGACTAATCCAACGTAGCCCGCCCCTGCAACAGCGATTTTCATAGATGCACAGAAAAGAAAGTTATTTAAATATCTTACCATTATCCTACTTTATCCTACCAATAAATAAAATGCCCAAAAGTAAGATATCGATAACGATAAACGAAAAAACCCTGCATGACATAGATTCGATTATAGACAATATTTACATAAGAAACAGGTCTCAGGCGATTGAGCACCTTGCCAAGAACGCTCTGGGGGAGAACAAGACTGCTGTAATACTTTTGGGAGGGAATGAGGAGCGCATCAGGATAGGAAAAGACGAGTACAGGCCGACTGCAAGGATAAAAAACCATGCAGTTATTGAGATTGCTATAAAAAAATTAAGGGAGAATAATTTTAAAACAATCTTTATTGTTGCAAGGCATAGCTTATTGACAAGATTATTTGAAATGCTGAAGGACGGGGCAAATTATGGCATAAAGATAAATTATATAGAAGAAAAATTATCTAACGGCACTGCCGACTCTTTAAGATTATTGAAAGGCAAAATTGCCACTAACTTCCTGGCAGTTTATGGTGACATAGTCTTTAATAAGATAAACATTGACGAGCTATGGAACGACCACATCAAGCAGAATGCAACTGCCACAATAATGCTCACAACAAGCTCAAAGCCGAGCGAAAAAGGCACAGTAAAGGTGGAAGGCAACAAAGTCCTTAGCTTCACGCAGAAGCCGAAAAAATCCGACATTTACCTTGTTTTCTCGCCAATCTTTGTCGCAGAGCCCCAGATTTTTGAATATTCCGGAGCAAGCTTTGAGTTTGATGTGTTTCCCGAACTGGCTGAAAAAGGATTGCTGAACGGGCATTTATCAAGCGAGAAAGAGGTACATATACATTCTAAGAAGGATTTGGAAAATTTAAAATAAAGGTGGACAGCTTTTCCAGGCTCCCGTGCTGAGCACAGTACGACTGGAAACGGAGGCTTGCTTGACTTAATATAAAACAATCACTTAAAGCCATTACACCTTGCTTCATCCTACATTTAAATCACTTAAGGTAAGTCTCATATTACCAAATTATGATTTTTGTTTTCTATATAGAAAAGAAGCACTGGACATTCTCACGTATAATATTTAAACAACAATCATTTATGTAATTTCAACCGATAAAAAAGATGATGATTTAAATGATTTCAAAGAATTTCGCAAGGTGCTTGGCTAAAATAAGTGGAGATGGAAATCTTTACCGGGGTAAATCCACAAGATATGTAAGATATAGTAACACTTGTAAGGAACTCCTTGAAGAATTCCAGCAAGATATTGATAAAGAATTTGGGAATATCCATTTTACCAAAGGAATGAATAATTCTGGCGTGTTATTTGTGCAGACAAACAAAAGAGTAATAATGGAAAAATTTCTAGCCAACCTTAAAGATTTTAGAAGTAATGCAATTTATGTTCCTGACTCTATTAAAAGTGCAGATTCATCAGTGCAGAAAGAGTATTTAAGGGCATTATACGACGATGAGGGTTGCGCTGCTTTAAGGCTTTATGTTAAATGCCAAGAATGGAAGAGGAACATAACATTGACATCTAATTCATTAAAACTCTTGAAAAATGTTAAATCAATGCTTCTTAGTTTTGGAATTAAGTCAAATAAAATTATCAGGACAAAGGCTAATAGCCTTAAAGACAAGTCTTATGTTCTAAGCATAACAGGCAAGGATAATATATCCAAATTCAGGGAAAATATAGGCTTTAAGCATCCAGAAAAGTCAAGAAAACTGGATTTGATGGTTAAATCGTATGGAGCTAATTCCAGAAATGTTAAAGAATTTAAGAAAATAAAAATGGAGTTGATGATCCCATTCGAATAATAAAGGTGGACAGCTTTTCCAGGCTCCCGTGCTGAGCACAGTACGACTGGAAACGGAGGCTTGCTTAACTCTCTCGTAGGCCAACTCCTTAACCTAATCCGAGTTCGGGATGGGATCGGGTGAACCAAGCCCCTATGGCCGTCCAAGGCAAAGAGGAAGAAAAGACACTTTAAAAATGTTGCGGTGGTGGGTGGGGTTAGTTTTTGCGTATGAATATATAGGAAAGTTCACATAACAACGTTATGTGAACTTTTCCTAAACCTCAACCACAACCTTCCTCTCCTTCTCATTCACTTCCTTAATTACCTTATGCCCTTTCAGCTTTTCCTTTATATCCTTCCATGAATATTTCTTTGAAGCTTTGTTTATTTCATCCAAAATCTCCTTTATAACATTGTAATTGTGGTAAACAAGCTCTCCTTTCTGCCTCAATTCGTGCTCTTCCTTTCTGAGCTCTTCTATTGTGCGCTTTTGGCTTTCTATTATTCGCTGCAGTTCCTTGATTTTCATGTCCGCTGCAGACACTTTAACCTCCTTGAACTGGGAATAGAAATAGCCTACTGCCTCGCTGAATGTCTTAAATTCCAGCTTTTTGTGTTTTTCATAATATTTTAAGTCAAATGGAGTAATATCAATAATATTATTATTTTCGTCAAAAACCGCTTTTGCGTCTATTTTATTGCTTACTATTTTTTTGATTGAGTTTATTATTGACTGCGCTTGCTTTTCAGTAATGTTTTTTGGGTTTGTGTTTTTGTCTATATTGGATAATAATGATACTTCTTCGGAATATAAGCCGCCTAAGCCTAGCTCTGTAGCCAATGAAACAACAACACTTTCTTTTTTTGAATTGGCAAATAATTCTTCCAGCTGTTTTCTGTCAATTTCAAATGAATTATAATTCATTATTGGATAAACATACTTCAATTTAGGCTTTACAACCCTTTCCCTGAACTCGTGGTGCTCAAGCGCGTTTATTATGACATTGTGCTCGTCGCAAAGTATTGCATTGCCCTTGCCGAAAAATTCG
>JAGVXR010000008.1:11467-12344 GCA_018303645.1 Candidatus Woesearchaeota archaeon | reverse complement strand
AATTGAAATTAATTAATTATGCCAAAACCTATTTTATCCCAAACCCCTCATTCGTCATCTTAATTGATTTTTCTCCGTCCTTAAACCCCATCATCGCCCGTATGCAGTCGATATTCTCCGGAATCACATCGGATTCCTGGTGGACTGCCTGCATGTAAAGCAGCTTGTTGTGCGCATTTGAAGTCACTCCAATGGCTTCCTGCCACACGCAGATTTCAGGCATATCACCTCTTAATCTTCCCAAGTCCCTTGCAAACTCCATGATTTCGGCAGTCGAGCGCAAATGCTCTGCATTCCTCACAACCCTTATTCGAGTGGAATTCTTGAATAACTCTATAACATCTTCAACATTAGCCTTTTTCTTTAAGTCAACGGTCAGGGTGTGCAGATGCATCAAGGTTGACGGCACGCTTAACGCAGTTGTGAATATCTCAATGTTGTGCAGGACAGTCTGCACATCAGGCCCGTGATGGCTTGGCATTTCCAAAACAGGCACAATCGCATTTATAGGCCCATGGTAAATATCCCAAGGGTCAGCGCCTCTTCTTATCATTGTTGCATGCACGCTTCCGATACCATACTTTTTGTTCACAGCATCCAAAGTCCTGCACAATCCTGTGGTGTTGCAGCTTACTATCCTTACATAATTCTTGTTGATTGCCTCATTGTAGTTGCATTGCGCAACAAAAGAAGTGCCTGTTATTTCGTGCTTTTCCCCGCCCTGAAAAATCGCCTTGACTTTTTTCGGCTTGTAAAATTTGTCAAGATTTTCTTTGCCAACTTTTTTTGGAGTTGCATCCACAATAACATCAACCTGCTCAAGAAGGTTCTTCATGTCGCCGTCTGGAGTTATGCCGTTTGGCTTCAAATCGTTATC
>JAGVXR010000008.1:0-11427 GCA_018303645.1 Candidatus Woesearchaeota archaeon | reverse complement strand
ACCTCTGTGTTGAAGCTGTATGAATGGGCTGTCACTCCAATTAATTTCATATCCTTCTGCATTGCAACTGCGTCTGCAACTCGCTTGCCTATCGTTCCATAGCCGTTGATTCCAACCTTTATCATTTTAATGCACCGCCACAATATTCAAGTTATTGTTTTCCATGTTTTCTGCATACTTGCCCATCGTGGCAAGGCTGTTAAGCTTGGCTCTTTTGATGAAAGCAATCTGCCCTGCACCAAAATTTTCCTTTTTGCCCTGCCAAGTTTTTAATGCAGGGTCCTGCAGCGCCCTTGCATAAGAAAAGCTCACGTACCATGGCAAATTTTCTCCAAGAGTATGCATCCTGTTCAAATGAGCTGTTGCCTCCTGCGGAGCCTGGCCTCCTGAAAGGAAATTAATGCTGGGCAATTCTGCCGGCACAGTTGCTTTCAGGCATTTTACGGTTTTTCCTGCAACCTCGTCAACGCCCGCCCTGTTGCTAGCCTCCTTTCCTGATATAACCATGCTTGGCTTCAATATTGTATAATCAATCATGACATTTTCCTTTTTCAATGCTGCAAAAACTTCTTTCAGGACTTTCTCTGTAACCTTGTAGCATGTGTCAATTGAATGAGTTCCGTCAATCAAAACTTCAGGCTCAACTATTGGGACAATGCCGTGCTCTTGGCAGATTTTTGCATACTTTGCCAAATCCTCTGCGTTTCTCTTTATCGCCATTTCAGTAGGGGTATTTTCTGTTATGTGGTAGACTGCCCGCCATTTCGCGAACCTGCAGCCAAATTTTTTGTATTTTTCAAGCCTGCTTCCCAACCCATCAAGCCCTTTTGTGTACTGCTCGACTGAGCCTTCAAATTCAGCCAATCCTTCATCAACCTTTATGCCCGGCACAACACCGACTTTAGTAAGATGCTCGGGAAACGAAATGCCATTGTCGGTTTTTTGGCTTAAAGTCTCCTCAAACAGGATAACCCCGCAGATGTATTTCTCAATGCCCGGCGCTGTCAGTATCAAATTTCTGTACTGCCTTCTTGTCTCTTCTGTGCTTTCAGTTCCAATGCTTGCCAGCCTTTTTGTTGCAGTCTTTACGCTCTCGTCTGCAGCTAAAATGCCCTTTCCGACAACAACCATGTCCCTGATTGTCGACTTAAGCTCTTGTGTTGACATACAATTCACCTCATTGGTTCTTTAAATTATAATTTTTGCTGAATTTGACTTAGTTTATTTTTTATTTTCAATCCGTTCGCTTCGCTCACAACATCTTGGCGCCTCGGCATTATGCAGTTGAAGTCACTTTCATTTGTGCTCCTCCTCGGCGCAAATACATTGAGACTGCCAGCGATGCAGTCCTGAGCTGGGTTCCCATTCCACCTAAGCAGATGCTGGGAAGCGACGTATTTTTGAAACAATTTTTTATATTGTTTTTGAATATTTTTGTTAGGATTTCAATTAATAATCAGGAAAATGCTCGAATGAATGCCTTGCCTCGACAAACCTGACGGTTTTTGTTTTTGCGCGCATGACAATTGAATGGGTTTTTGCGCCGTGGCTGAGGAAACTTACGCCTTTGAGGATTGTGCCGTCTGTAACCCCTGTTGCGGCAAACATAGCCTCGTTGCTGCGCACCATGTCAGTCATTGTGAGCTTTTTGTTCAAATCAGTAATGCCCATCTTTTTTGCCCTTGCTTTTTCCTCTTCATTCCTGAATTTAAGCCTTCCCTGTATTTCGCCACCGAGGCATTTCAATGCAACAGCAGCAATAACGCCTTCAGGAGCTCCTCCGATGCCAAATAATATATCAATTCCAGAATCCTCAATCGCAGGAGCCAAAGCACCGGCAATGTCGCCATCACGGATAAGCCGTATCCTACACCCGCATTTTCTTATCTTTTCGATTATTTCCCTGTGCCTGTCCCTGTCAAGTATTATTGCAGTAACCTCATCGATTGGCTTGTCAAGCCTTTTGGCAACAGCGTGCAGGTTTTCCTCGACAGAAGCGTCCAAGTCAACAGCGCCAATGCATTCTTGCCCGACTGAAATTTTGTCCATGTAAGTGTCAGGAGCATTCAGCAAGCCTCCATGAGGGGCTGCTGCAAAAACAGACATTGCATTAGGGTCGCCTCTTGCTGTTATTGTGGTGCCTTCTAAAGGGTCAACTGCAATGTCAAGCTTCATTCCCCTGCCTGAGCCGACTTTTTCGCCGATGTAAAGCATCGGCGCTTCATCACGCTCGCCTTCGCCAATCACAATAGTGCCGTCCATGTCAATTACGGAAAAGGCTTTGCGCATAGCCTCGACAGCGGCATGGTCTGCCTGCTTCTCGTTGCCCTTTCCAACCCAGAAAGCAGAGCTTATGGCTGCAGCCTCTGTAGCCCTTACAAAATCAAGCGCTAAGTTTCTGTCCATATTGCCCCCGGCTGCTGAGTAAAATACCTTATATATAAACTTTTCCATTTATCATACTTCATCATACAAAAAACAAAAGATTTATAAATAACCTATTTAAATAGGCTGAAAGGGGGACAAATGAAAGAGCGCATCACTATAACGCTTGATAAGAATCTTATAAGCCAGATTGACAAAAGGATAGACGGCATAGGCATTAAAAACAGGTCTCAGGAGATAGAGGTATTGCTTGCAGAAGCCCTTGGCACAAACATACCAAGCAAGGCAGTCCTTTTAGTTGGCGGAAGAGGCACAAGATTAAAGCCATTGACTGACAAGCTGCCAAAAGCCTTGCTTGAAGTTCAGGGCAAGACAATAACCGAGCATCTGTTTGACTTGCTAAAGAAGTATGGCATAAGGGATGTTGTTCTATGCGTCGGCTACCTAAAGGATAAAATAAAGGAGCATTTTGGTGATGGGAGCAGGTTTGGCATGAACATAACATATGTTGAGGAAGACGAGCCATTGGGAACAGCAGGACCGTTAAAGCTGGCAAAAAAATACCTCAAGGGCAGCTTCATTGTTTCAAATGGAGATGAATTGAAAGACATCCATATTCCAAGAATGTTCAGGCTGCACAAGAGGAAAGATGCATTGGCGACAATTGCATTGACAACAGTTGACGAGCCTTCGCATTATGGCGTGGCAAAATTGGACGGCTCGCGCATACTTGAGTTTGTAGAGAAGCCAACACATCCTCTTTCCAATTTAATCAATGCGGGCTTCTACATACTTGAGCCTGAGGTTATTGATATGATTCCTGATGGATTTTCAATGCTTGAAAAGGACGTTTTTCCGAAGCTTGCACAGCTTGGCAGATTAAGGGGATTTCCGTTTGCAGGGCAGTGGTTTGACATCGGCAACATTGAAAGGTACAAGACTGCTGAGAAAAGCTGGAAAGGTATTTCCCAGTTTGAGGAAGAGGAATACGAGCTGGGGTGAAAAATAAAGAGCATGGAAAAATAGTTTGGTTGTTTTGGGCATAGAAGACACCTCCGATTTAGTTTATTTTCAACTGAGAAGAAATTATGAAAAGTTAGATAATAACATAAAATTTTTTCCTTCTTGGTTTAATTTCATTTAATCCTAAATCCAAAAGGACCAAAAACATGACCAAGGTGCACCCTATGTTTAATCGGGCTGAAAGGAACGCCAGTATCGACTATTTTATGTAAACTTAGTAAACTATTTACAACATTTTTATTTGCATTATCTAATGAAGGGTTACCAGTCTTCATTTCTTGCTTGAAGAACTCAATCAACGCTTCAATAAAATTCACCATTTCAATTTCCATATAACCTCACCTATTAACTAAGCCAAATTGTGTTTTTATAAATTTTTCGCCCTGTGCTTTGACTTTAGTTTAGCATCTTTAGAACGGTCTCTGTACAAATATGCTCTAACAACAGAGTCTATTTTTTGCTCTGCAATTTGATTTATATATTCGGGAACAGAACCGCTACCTAATTCAACCTCAACATTACCACCACTTACTCCACTAAACACTAATTACCCTTTATAAATCTTTCGATTTTGTAGTAGTCGTTGGCTTGCGTTGCAACGTTTTACACCAATAGTAGATTGCCCGAAAAAACCGCAACCTTTTTATACTAATACGTATTCAGGTACTATTTAGGTGATATCTATGGAATTCAGAAAGGTGAATATAACGCTGCCTGTGCAGCTGTTTGAGAAGTCAAAGCAGCTGGTAGAGAAAGGGTTTTACTCCAACTTCTCAGATTTAGTGAGGAGCACCTTGAGAAAAGAGCTAAAAGGGGAGCAGCAGCTAGCGAGCAAAGAGGACGAATGGCAAAGGCTGGTAAAAGAGATAAGGGCAGACCTTCAGAATACAGAGCTTGCTAAAATGTCGAAAGAACAAATAATAAAAAGGCTGAGAAAAACAAGAGAAAAGGTATATGATGAAGAATACGGATAAGCCAATTGTTATTCTTGATACTAACGAATTTGTTTTTGGATTGATTGGAAATCAGGAATACCCAATCTTTCTGATTCAGGGCTTGGGCAAATTAAGTGAAAATTTTGATTTTCGCGTAAGCAGGCAAATAGTAAAAGAAATTTTAGGCAATATCCCAAAAAACTATCAAGGAAAACTATTCAATTTTATCAATTCTGGGATAATCAAGTACGATGATAAGCTAATAGACAAAAATTTGTTAGTTAAATATAAGAATTGCGGACTTAAAAAAGGTGATGCTGTTATTGCAGCATTTGCCGACAGGGAAAATGCAGATTTCTTAATTTCAGAAAACAGGCACTTTCTTAACGAATTAAAAATCATAAAATTTAAAATATTGAATGCAGAGCAGTTTCTTAAGGAGGTTATAAAAATTTAAAATGCTCAGAGAAATCTTCAAAGCCTATGACGTAAGGGGAATCTACGGGCAGAATCTGACAGAAGACATTGCCTACAAGATTGGAAGAGCTTTTGTATATTTTCTTAAAGCAAAAAATGTCATTGTAGGCACCGACATGCGCATTTCTTCACCGAAATTAAGCAAGGCGTTCATGAAAGGAGTTGCAGGGCAGGGCGCAAATGCCATATTTATAGGGCAGGTTTGCACTGATGCTGTTTATTTTGCCTCTGGCTTCTTGGAAAAGCCTGCTGTAATGTTTACCGCTTCTCACAATCCAAAGCAGTACAATGGCATGAAGTTCTGCAAAGCAAATGCAATCCCAATAAATGAGGAAACTGGATTGAGAAAAATAAAGGAAATAATTGAAAACAATGAGTATAAAAAATCAAGAATTAAAAAGACTGGAAAAATCATAAAAAAAGACATCCTAAAAGATTACGTAAATCATGTCAGGAAATTCATCAATGCTAAAAAATTAAAGAAATTAAAAATTGCAGTCGATGCAGCCAACGGGATGGCTGGCAAAATGATTCCTCTGGTTTTTAAAAATCTCCCGATAAAGATTGTGCCTCTTTATTTCAAATTGGACGGCAGCTTCCCAAACCATCCTGCAGACCCCTCAAAATCCGAGAATCTGGCAGCATTGCAGAAGACTGTAAAGGATAAAAAATGCGACTTTGGAATTGCTTTTGACGGCGACGCAGACAGGATTTTTTTTGTGGATGAAAATGGCAATGCAATAAACAGCTCCTTGATTTCGGCCTTAATAATTAAGAATATTTTATCAAAAAGCAAAAAGCAAAAAATAATCTACAATTTGGTATGCGGCCGTATTGTGCCGGACACGATAAAGAGATATGACGGCATCCCCCTAATTGAAAGAGTCGGGCATTCATTCATCAAGGAAACAATGCGAAAAACAAAAGCGCTTTTTGCATGCGAGCATTCTGCCCATTATTATTATCGCGATAATTACAGGGCAGATTCTGGAATTATTACAAGCCTTATAATAGCAGAAATTGTTTCAAAAGAAAACATGCCCCTATCAAAATTATTGGACGAATTCAGAAAATACAATACTATTGGGGAGACAAGCGTTGAAGCAAAGGATAAAAAAGCAAAAATAAAAGAAATTGAAGAAACATACAGAAGACAAAACCCCAAAAAAATCTCAAAGCTCGATGGCATAACTATAGAGTTTAGGGATTGGTGGTTTAATATCAGACCGAGCAACACAGAGCCTTTATTGAGGCTTAATTTGGAGGCAAATTCGGAGCAATTGATGAATAATAAACGGAAAGAGCTGTTGAAGCTGATAAATTCTTAAAACATAACCTTTAAATACTATCAGATAATTCTAAACTTTAACAGAGAGAAGAGAAACGTGTTATTATATTTCTTCTCATATATGTTGTGAGATGGTTAAGACAAAATTAAAGCCTGTTTTGCCAAGCTTGAGGGAAAAAAAGCGTTACTTGGTATTTGAGGTTATATCAAAAGGAAAAATAAGCAATGCCGATGAGGTTTCAGACGCAATCTGGCGCTCTTCGCTGCAATTCATCGGGCAGCTTGGAGCTGCAAAGGCAGGCTTGATGGTGCTGAACAACAAGTGGAGCAGCGAGCTCCAAAGGGGCATAATCAAAGTCAGCCACAGGCATGTCGATGATATAAAAGCATCTTTGGCATTTGCCAATAAGATTGACGGCAAAGATGTGATTTTTAGAAGCATCGGAGTTTCAGGAATACTAAACAAAGCGGAAAGAAACTACTTGAATCCATCATCTTAAGATTTGAAATAAAATAAAACACGAGGTGTCACAAATATGCAACAACCAATGCCGCATCAGCTAATGGGTTATGACAGGGCAATAACCATGTTCAGCCCTGACGGAAGGCTATTGCAGGTTGAATACGCAAAAAAAACAGTCAGGCAGGGCTCAACTGCCATAGGAATGGTATGCTCAGACGGGGTTCTGCTGGTTGCAGACAAGAGGGTTGCTGACAGCCTGATTGTGCCGGAAAGCGTTGAAAAAATCTGGCAGATTGACGAGCACATAGGCGCTGCTGCCTCAGGAATCCTGAGCGACGCGAGGGTTTTGATTGACAGGGCGCAATTAAAGGCGCAGCAAAACAGGGTAACCTATGACTCTGAGATTGACGCATTGACGATTGTAAAGGACATCTGCGACCTGAAGCAGATATGCACCCAAAGCGGCGGCTTAAGGCCTTTTGGGGTTTCTGTACTGATAGCCGGAATAGACAACAACACCCCAAGGCTGTTTGAGACAGACCCTATAGGCATATTTTTCCAGTACAGGGCAACTGCAATAGGCGAAGGCGAAGTTGAAGTGGAAGAGATACTGCACAGCGAGTACAAGCAGGATTTGACAATAGACAACGGGTTAAAGCTGTCATTAAAGGCCTTGAAGAAGGTTTTGGGGGAAAATTTCAATGTCGACAGGATTGATGCTGCGTACATAAGCACAGCAGAAAAGAAATTCAGAAGGCTGACAAAATCCAGGATAGAGAAGACTGCATCAGAGCTGAAAGAAGACAAAAAGCAGGCTAAAAAATGATGTGAGAGATGATGGTCAATGTTGATCAGGCAATAATCGCAAGGCTCAAAACCCATGGGCAAAATTTTGAGATTCTTGTTGACTGCGGCAATGCGCTTGCATTGAGGGAAGGAAGAAGCGTTGACTTGCATGACATCCTTGCGGCAATGAAAGTCTTTTCTGATGCCAAGAAGGGCTTGGAAGCGTCTGAAACTGCAATGAAGCAGATTTTCGGCACTTCAGATGTAAATGAAGTTGCAAAATCAATAATACAGAAAGGGGAAATACAGCTTACGCAGGAGTACAGGGAAGGCCTGAGGGAAGAAAAAAGAAGGCAGGTTATTGCAATCATACACAGGAACGGTGTTGACCCGAAAACCCACCTTCCGCATCCTCCGCAGAGGATAGAGAATGCGTTTATAGAGGCAAAGTTTCATGTTGATGAATTCAAGCCTGTGCAGGAGCAGGTCCAGGAGGCGCTGAAGGCTTTAAGGCCCATACTGCCCATAAAATTTGAAGTTAAGGAGCTCGCAATCAAGATTCCGCCTGAATACGCGCCTAAGTGCTATGCGATTGTCAAGAGCTTCGGCACGATACTGAGGGAGGAGTGGCAGAGCAGCGGCAGCTGGGTTGCTGTCGTCGAAATGCCGGGCGGCATGGAAAGCGACTTTTACGACAAATTGAACAAAATATGCCACGGAAATGTCGAGAGCAAGGTTTTAAAGACAAGGTGAAAAAATGACGATGGGATTTTGTCCACCACACCCTGAGGGGGTAGAGGACAATAAATTTGTTTGGAAGCGAGTTGCACCAATAAGTTACCCTAATGAGATATGCGAAAAATATTATGATACAACCTTGTCTTTAGTATTCTTGGTTGATGAAAATATACAGCCAGAAGAAAAGGAAATATTAAAGTATGATATTGAGAAAGGTATCAGTTATTTAAATAAAAAAGGTTTTATAGGATTGGCTGGTAATTGTGCAGAAAAATACGAAAAAATAACTAATCTGAAAATGAATGAAATATACTGCTAAGTAGGATCAAAATGTCAAAAATAATTGCTCAGGACAAAAGCATATCAGTGCCTGGAGAAACACTGGCTGTCGGAATGGACATCCTGCCCGGAACAGGCGCGTACAGGGATGGCGAGAAGATTGTGGCAAAAAGGCTTGGATTAGTGACGATTGACGGCAGGACCATAAAGCTGATTCCATTGTCAGGAAGGTATATTCCCAAAACAGGCGATACAGTCATATGCAAGGTCATTGATGTGGGCTTTAACGGATGGCGCCTTGATACAAACTCCGCCTATTCCGCAATGCTGTCAATGAAGGATGCAACCTCTGATTTCATAGCAAGAGGGGCTAATCTGACCCAGTATTATGACCTGGGGGATCATATTGTATGCAAGATAGTGAATGTCACAAGTCAAAAGCTTATTGACGTCACTATGAGGGGGCCTGGCTTGAGAAAGCTGAAAGGGGGCAGGGTTATTGAAGTTGACCCGAATAAAGTGCCAAGAATCATAGGCAAGCAGGGCTCAATGGTAATGATGGTGAAGGATGCCACACGATGCAACATATCAGTCGGGCAGAACGGCTTGATATGGATTGACGGCGAGCCTGTAGATGAATTGCTTGCAATACAGACTATAAGGAAGATTGAAAGGGAAAGCCATATGAGCGGATTAACTGATAAGATAAAGGAGTTTTTAGAGAACAGCGGAAAGAAGTAAAATGCCAAGACTTGTTGAAAAGTTAAAGGAGTTTGGAAAATATGAAGTTGCATATAATGAATGGCCGGCGATGAAAGATGAAGTTTTGAACTTTGCATATTCGCTTGTCTATGCTTTTGCAACTTCAACAACAACAAAAGATGCTACGAGAGAACATTTTTTAAAATCTAAAAATTCAACCCCAAGCGAGGATCTGCCCAAGTTTATACTTAGATGGGCGGTTAATATTCCTGAGGGGATTATGGCGTCACATTATTTTTATAATGGACAGGTAGCAAAAGGAATAAGTTCAATTGTTATAGCTGAGGCAGTAAAGTACGGATTGCATAAGCTCTTAGACGAATACATTCCTCAAAATCAGGAAATAATTGTAAAGTTTCTTGAGAAGCATCTCGGGAAGAAAAATCCACATTAAATGTTAAAACAAGAATAAAATGCCATACACAAAAAGAATTGACGGAAGGGGATTTGACGAAACAAGAAAAATTGAGGCAAAAGTCGGAGTGATAAAAAGGGCAGACGGCTCTGCAATGTTCAAGATTGGCAACACATGGGCTTATGCGGCTGTGTACGGGCCAAGAAATCTGCATCCAAAGTTTTTGCAGGACCCTCAAAGGGGAATCTTGAGATGTAATTACAACATGATGCCTTTCTCAAGCTCTGGCGAAAGGGTAAGGCCGGGAGGCTCAAGAAGGTCAAAGGAAATTTCCCTTGTCACTGGAAAGGCATTGCTGCCCGTACTGGACTTGGAGGAATACCCCAATTCTGTTGTTGATGTTTTTATTGAGCTGCCGCAGACAGAGGCTGGCTCAAGGTGCGCTGGAATCTGCGCTGCTTCAATGGCATTGGCAGATGCAGGCCTTGAGATGAAAGACCTGGTGTCCGCTGTATCAGCCGGCAAGGTTGATGACAAATTGGTTATTGATTTGGACTATGCTGAAGAGAGCTACAAGGATGGCTCAGTAGCAGACATACCGATTGCAATAATGCCGAACTCCGGCAAGATAACTTTGCTTCAGATGGACGGCGAAATCAAAAAAGATGAGCTGATGAGATTGATTGATATGGCAAAAAAAGCGCTTAACGATATTTATGAAATCCAGAAAAAGGCTTTGAAGGAAAAGTACCACGAGGTTGAGATGTAATGCACCAAGAACTTAGGGAGCACATAATAAAGCTGTTGAATACAGGAATAAGGCTTGACGGGAGAAAGCTTACAGAATACAGGAAGCCTATAGAAGTCGAGCAGGGAGTGGTAAAGACTGCAGAAGGCTCTGCAAGGGTTAAGATTGGCGAAACAGATGTCATGGTTGGCGTGAAGCTGGAAGTCGGCGAGCCGTACCCTGACACTCCTGATGAAGGCACAATCATTGTGGGAGCTGAATTGCTGCCGCTGTCAAACCCTGACTTTGAATTGGGGCCGCCGGGAATACAGGCAATAGAGCTTGCAAGGGTTG
Organism: Candidatus Woesearchaeota archaeon; assembly: GCA_018303645.1. Taxonomy (GTDB): domain Archaea; phylum Nanobdellota; class Nanobdellia; order Woesearchaeales; family GW2011-AR4. The sequence goes on along the minus strand of JAGVXR010000008.1, from coordinate 855 downwards.
TTGACAGGGGCATAAGGGAGAGCAAGGCTCTTGACTTCAGGAAGCTGTGCATAACTCCAAAAGAAAAAATCTGGATGGTTATTATTGACATTTGCCCGATAAATGACGCAGGCAATCTTTTTGACGCTTCAAGCCTTGCTGCCTTGGCAGCCTTGAAAAATGCAGCATATCCTAAATTCGACGGCGAAAAGGTGGACTACAAGGAAAAAACAAGCAAAAAGCTCGATCTTGAGAAAACACCTATTGCAGTCACTGTCATAAAAATAGGCGACAAGTTCATTGTTGATCCCGATATAGAGGAGGAAAAGGCAGTTGATGCAAGGCTTACAGTATCCTCGATTGAAGACGGAACATTATGCGCAATGCAGAAAGGCGGCGATTATCCTTTGACGACAGAAGATATTGACAAAATGCTCGACATCGGGATTGAGAAGGCAAAGGAATTGAGGAAACATCTTTAGTTTTATTTTTATTAAATTCTGTTTAAAATGCAACAACTTAACGACAAACTCAAAAAATACTTTGAATTGACTTCTGAAGCTCTTAAAAAAGTCAAAATCGTTGACAAGCACAGAAAGCAGGCAGAGGACATTCTTGATTTAGCTAAGCGTTATTTTGATGACGCAAAATATTTTGAGAAGAAAGGCGACATTGTGAATGCTTATGGCGCGGTTTGCTATGCGCATGCTTTCTTGGACATTGGCGCAAGGCTTGGATTTTTCGATGTTGGCAAAGACAGCAAGATGTTTATGGTGGAATGAAACTCTCCCGATTCCATTTCATTTCATCGGTAGTTTCTTGTCCGTAAATTGAATTGATTTGATGCCTTTGAAGCATAGGCTTCTTGAAGCTTCT
>JAGVXR010000007.1 GCA_018303645.1 Candidatus Woesearchaeota archaeon | reverse complement strand
TGGATATGCATGTTACGCCTCCTCCGCCTCCAGAACCTCCGCCACTGCTGCTTCCGCCAGAGCTTGAGTCGCTGGAGCAGTCTGTTGTTTTGCCGGCATCATTGTCATTGCAGTCGTTTCCAGAAGCGCATCCGGCGCCGTAGCCGTCTTCATCAACATCCCCGCACTGCTCTTTCACAGCAGAATGGATTAAGCCAATGACTTTATACCTTAAGCCAGTATCGAAACAAGCATACTGTCCAACAGTCAAGTTATCGCACATAACCAGTATTTCATTTGCAGCATCGCATCCGGAGCTTATGGTGTCAAAGCCTGCATCTGCATCCTTTATGCAGACGGATTTCACATTTGTATTCATTTTTTCCAAAAAGAATGTCTTTGTTGAAGCAAATCTTAAGCCCCTTATGGAAATTGCACTGCTTCCTTTTATTGTCCTGTTAATAGTTATGTTGCCAAAATCCAAGATGCTTGAAGAATTGAATGTAAAATTAAACTCTATAATTTGTTCAGAGCCATTGGTTATATTAACCACATATGTGCCGTTAAAAAGCTTGGATAGATTTGCTGTTCCGTTTATATTTATGCTTAATGGCATAGTTGTATTTATTGAGGATAGGTTACCCAGCAAGAAGTCATTCTCATCTGAAATGCCGTCATTATCGTCATCGCTTTCATTAAAGTCCGGATTGCCGTCGTTATCCAAATCTCTTGCGTCATTAATGATTATGGTAATCAGCAAAGAATCAAAATCAGTGCCGTCATTCGCCGTTATATTTGCTTTGTAGACGCCGGCATCGCTCAAGTTTGTATTCCAGATAAAATAATCGCCTTCCCTGGAAAATCTTGAATCATTTATTGTATAGTTTAACAAATCGCCGTCCAAATCAGAGGCACTCGAGCTGACATTCACTTTTTGCGTCTCACTTAATATAATTGATGCTGCACTTATGTTCAACGAGGGCTTTGCATTTCTTATTATCATTGTTAAGCTATTAACAAAATCGCTCCAGTTAAAGCTATCAAAAACCCTCACGCTGAAAGTCCAGTTCTCAAGCTTTGTTGTATTTGCTGGATGAATATATGTCTTATTTGTGTAATCTGCAATCAAAGTGCCGTTTATGTGCCAAAAGGTTTCATTTGCCGTGATTGAATCGTAGTCAATGTCTGTAAAGCCCCAGAAAGCCTGCAAAGTGCCGTTTGTCCTGTTCAAGAAATCCATGTTTGTCAAATTGACTGAGGTAATGCTAGGGGCTGTGTTTGTATTATTCAGGCTTATGTTGAATAATACTTCAAAACCGGATTTTCCATAGCTATCGTTAAAGAAGGCAGTTATATTGTACAATTTGTTTGCATTTAGCCTCGTATTCCATAAAAGCCGCCAAATATCGCCATTTTTAGTCATTGAAAGATTCGTGCCGTTGAAGTTTACCAAAACTAAACTTACATTTGTAACATCAGTTATATTAACGCTTATGTTGAATAATCCATTAATTAATGAATTATTTTTATTGGGATTTATCCACTTATTAAAATCAGGCGCAAATTGGTCGTTGCTTGCCCCAGGAGTGCCATTAACAAAAGCGCTTTCTGTAAAATTTCCCTTGTAGGGGATTAATGTTTTTCCATTGCCATTTGCTAGGGTTAAGAAAGGTGTATAATTTACAAGTTGGGCATATGTGCCGTCTGATAAATTGATAATATCTGCTGGAGCGGTATTGTCCAAAACAAAATCTCCGTCTACAGTTGCGTAAATCGCGTCTGTGGAATTCCAGATACTATCATTATTTCCATAATACGCTTCAAAGCTATTCAAATCACTATCTGCACCATCTATTAACTCCCTCGCAACAATAACAAAACCACCAGCAGTTATATTTACATCTTCAAAATTATTTCCATTTATTGTAAAATTTTCAAGATTTATTGTTTGAGTTCCATTATTGAAAAGTTCAATCCACTCTAAATCTGAATCATCACCTTGAGCAGTACTTGGATTATACATAATCTCATTAATAAAAACTGCAGAGTAGGAGTTTAAAGATACAAGTATTATAAATAGCATAAACAATAACACAATCACCTCTTTTTTCAAAATAAACCCAATTTTAAGAAAATTATGGAGTAGATTATAAATTTTATTGCTTTTAGCAAGTACAAAACTTTTTAAATCATCAAATCATTCTATAATTTGTATGGAAGGCAAGAAACTGCTCATCGTCGGCATTGATCCCGGTACAACCACAGCTTATGCAGTCCTGGATATCGAAGGCAATCTGCTCCATCTGGCTTCTTCAAAACAGCTCAGCCTTAACCAGATGATTTCTGATACATTAAAACTTGGCAAGGTTGTTCTTGTCGGAACAGACAAGGGAAAAATCCCCCACCTGGCTGCGGCGTTTGGCGCAAAGTTTGGCGCAAGGATTGTAAATCCCGAACAAGACCTCAAGGTGGATGAAAAAAGAAAAATTGTAAGCAGCTTCGATTTTGATAACGAGCACCAGGCTGATGCATTGGCATCTGCCCTGTTTGCCTACAGGTCTGAAAAATCATTGCTTGATAAAATAGACTTTTTTGCAGAGAAGAACAAAAAGCAGGACATCAAAAACAGGATAAAGGATATTGTGGTTACAAAGCGGATAAGCATAAAAAATGCAGTAAGCATTATAGAGAGGAAGGATGATGAGTCCCAGATTATAGGGAAAGTGATATATGAAAAAAAGCTGAATGAGTCCGACTTCTTGAGATTGTTCAATAAACTTAAAAAATATGAATCAGAGAAAAGGTTAATGAAGTTTTATAATGATAATTTAGAGAAAAGGTTAATGAATTTAGAAAAGCAGGCAAAAAAAGAAGAGCCTGAACATAAAAAGCCTGTTGACTTCAGGGAAAATAGGATAATATTTCTCGACAACCTGGTTAAGTCAAAAGAGGCGGAGATAGAACGCCTCAGGTCATCAATAGGCAGGTATAACAAGCTGATATCCGGCATCAATGATTTTTGCATATTAAAAAAGCTCGATACATTGGGGATAAATGAGTTTAATTTTAAAAACAAGGCGCTGAATATCCAAAGAAATGACATGCTTCTTGTGGAAAACCCCAATATTGTAAGCGATAGCGTGGTTGCCGCGCTAAAAAACAGGGTTTTTGTTATTGTGCATAAAAAGCCGATAAGCAAAAATATAGAGAACAGGCTTCCCTTTGTGTTTATTGACGCAGCAAGGCTCAAAATTGAAGAGCACGGCTATTTTGGTTTTATTGAAAGGGCTAATTTCGAGGTTGAAAAGCGCAAGGCAAACTGGGTTAATAAGATAATTGAAGACTACAAAAGGGAGAAAGAGCAGCTAGCGTAGCTCGCTGCCCCTTATAGCGACCTTTTTCCCGGTTTTCAGGTCCCTTGCAAATACTTTTTTGCCTATGCTTAAAAGCCTGACTCTTTCGCCCCTTACTAAAACAACGTCGCCTGCCTTGTGCTTTGAAAGCCTGAATAATGCATTGACCCTGTAAAGCTCTTTGCCGTGACGGCTCTTTGTATGCAGCTTTGAGCTTATTTTAAGCTCCCCTCCGAAGTTGTCTTTCAGCTTCTTGCCCAATATAGTGACAAATTTCTGTGAGGTCAGGTAAATGTCCATGCCATTTTGGAATCCTACTATTTTGGTTGCAGCGACATCTCCTCTTTTTTTAATCTGGTTGTGCACAAAATCAAGGATTTCATCATTGATGTCCCTAAGCTGCAATATTCCCTGATAATAATTTGGGCGTGATAGCTTCATTTTATGAGGATAAAATCAAAACCTTTTTATTCTTTTTGCCAAGATTGCGGTTTATGGGTAAAGATTTGAAGAAATTCCTGAAAAAATTGTGGTATTTCATTTGGGAAGATGACGGCATTTTAAGCTGGATTGCCAACATTGCATTGTCATTCATTCTCATCAAATTTGTAGTCTACCCTGGATTGGGCCTTTTATTGACTACTTCCCACCCTGTTGTGGCGGTCGTAAGCGAGAGCATGGAGCATAATAATGGATTTGACGGCTGGTGGGAAAAATCCAGCGCATGGTACATTGACAACGGCATAAAAAAGGATGCTTTTGGGGATTTCCCGCTGAAAAACGGGTTTGACAAGGGCGACATAATGATTCTTAAGGGCAAAAACCCCGAAAGCATAAAAATAGGGGATGTTGTGGTGTTCTGGAGCGCCAAAAAAGACCCTATAATACATAGGGTTGTCAAAAAATGGCAGCTTAACAGTACATACTATTTTCAGACCAAGGGCGACAATTACAGGACAAACCCTGTATCTATAAAAAGCGCCTTTTTGGATGAAACCAGTATAAGCGATGAGCAGATTGTCGGCAATGCAGTTGCAAGGATACCATTGCTGGGCTACATAAAGATATGGTTTGTTGAGCTGATTGTGGAGCCATTTAAAGCTGTTATAGATGTAAAAAAAAGTTAAGTTTATATAGGATTTGCCAAAGTTCTTGGATTTAAGATGTTTTGCCCAAAATGCGGCTCAATACTTGTGCCGAGGAAAGAGGACAGCAGGAAGATGCTTGTATGCTCATGCGGCTACAGGACAACGCATGTAGCAGGAGCCACAGTCAAAGAGACTATCGTTAATACAGGAAAGGACGTTGAGGTCGTGGACAAGGGCGAGCTTCAGACATTGCCCAAGACAACAGCAGAATGCCCAAAATGCGGGCACAAGACAGCTTATTTCTGGCTGGTACAGACTCGAGCAGGCGATGAGCCCGAGACCAAGTTCCTAAGGTGCGAGAAATGCGGGCATACATGGAGAGATTATGATTAGAAATAGGTATTTTTTATATTAATATCTAGGGCTTTCATTTAAAGTAAAATAAAATGTAGAACCTTTGCCTATTTGGCTATCTGCCCAATAACTGCCTTTATGACGTTCTATAATTTTGGCTACAATACTCAGGCCAATTCCTGTACCTGGAAAATTAATTCCTGTACTTAAGCGTTGAAATCGTTGGAACAATTTGGTAGCTTCTGATTTATCAATTCCAACTCCATTATCTTTCACAAAAATTGCCTTTTTGCCTTTATGCTGAAGATTATCTCCATCGTAGATTGCTTCACCCACTTCTACTTCTGGGTTACCATTTTTTCCTGAGTATTTAACTGCGTTTCCAATTAAATTCATTAGTACAATTTGCAATAGACCTTTGTCACCTTCTACGTATAAGCCATCTTGAATATCAAATTTAACTGGATGACTTTCACGCTCCTGCAATTTATTCTGGATTTCTCTTGCCATCTCACTCAAATCAACTTTACTATAAAGTAAGTCTTTCTCACCGGCAAGTGCATCTTGGGTAAGGTCAGTAATTAGATTACTCATCTGTTCAGCATTGCGCCATATTTTTTCAACAGTTTTTCTAGCATCACCACCAAGTTTACAATATACTCCTTCCAGAAGCATCTGTGCATAACCTGCAGTAACGTTTATTGGTGTTTTTAGTTCATGTGAAACTACTGAAGCCAATTTTTGAAGCGCTCTATTTGATTCTCCAAGTCTTTTATTATCGCCTTTAATACGAAGATAGTCAGTAGCCAATTCTTCTAATTCTGCACTAGTAGCTTGACGTCCTTCTAATAAAGCCTTTGCAATGTCTTCTAAAGATTTGTCTGTCATTTTCCCTTTTGTATCAATATAACCCCTTTATAAACCTTTCTATTTTTGTTATTATAAAGTGGTGAAATATAAAAACAGCAACATTTTAATCCCGGTCATTATTTTTAGCATTCATGGACATCAAAGCCAATAAATTCAGGATAATAGCCAAGCCCAATGCCCGGGAAAACAAAATGGAAGGCTTTGACGAAAACAAAAGAGCATACAGAGTCAGCATAAAGGCAAAGCCCGAGGGCAACAAAGCCAATGCAGAAATAATCAAATTCCTGTCAAAATTACTTAAAAAAAGGGTTAAAATAACCCATGGGCTCAAATCAAGGGAAAAAACCATTGAAATCCTTGACTGAAACAACAAAGTATTTAAAACCAAATAGAAATAGAAACTAAAAAAGAGGTATTGCCATGTTTTTATTCAAGCCAAAAAAATATGATGAGATTCTGCCGCCTCCCCCGCCTATGGACATGGAGCCTGGGGAAAAGCCCAAGCTGTTTGACGAGGTTATAAAGCCCAAAAAAGCTGAGAATTTTCCTGAGCAGGAGGAATTCAGCAAGTTAGTCAAAGAGATAGAAGAAAGCTCTGCGCCAAAAAGGCAGATTAAAAAGGGTAAAGTATCTGTTAAAGCGATTAAATCAGTACAACAAAAAATTCCAGTTAAACAAATAAAAGGGAAAAAATTACCATTCAAAAAGCCAAAAATTGCAAAAAAAGCAGAAGCCATTGGCTTAGATAAGGATTTTGATTTAAAGGGCATTGATTTTGAACTGCCTAAAGAGCTTGAACTTTCTGAAAAAGATATTGGGCTGCCTGAAACATTAGAGGATTTTGATATAGAAAATTTTGGAAAAGAGCTATGGCAGGAAGCTGAAAAGCCCAGGGAGATTTCTGAGGCGGAAGAGGAGATAAAAAGCGCGATTGAAAAGATAAAAGCGCATGAAAAGCCGTCTTTTTTCAGGAAGCTTTTCGCAAAAAGGAAAAAGGAAGGGGAGATGCCTGAAAGGCAAATGGAGCTGCCATCAGACAAAATTTCAGCTATACATGGTAAGGTAAACGAGGCAAGGCAGGCCTTGATGGAATTTGACTTGGAAAAGGCAAGGAAGAGCTACATTGAGGCTATGAACCTTTACAACAGGATAAACCCGGAAGAGCAGGCCAAAGTATATCATGACATAAAAGAGATTTATCTTGAAAGGAAAAGCGCTGAAGGGCTGAAAGTTTAGCTGATTTCTACGCAAGCTTAATAAATGAAATTTAAACCCTTCAGGCTATGAGGAAATGCCTGTTCATAGTTGTTGACGGATTAGACGGCTCTGGCAAGAGCAAAATAGTTAAAATGCTTTATGGCTATCTGTCAAAGAGCAGTGGATATAAAATATTAGCCACAAGAGAGCCGACTTCCGGCGCTTATGGCAGAAAGATAAGGCAGATTCTAAGAAAAGAGAAAAATCCTAAAAGCAACGGCAAAAAGATGGCAGAGCTGTTTGTGAAGGACAGGAAGTGGCATTTAAAAAATGAGATTGTGCCATTCTTGGAATCAGGAAATGCCATTGTGCTGTGCGATAGGTACTATTACTCGACGATTGCTTTTCAGGCTGCGCAAGGAATCAATGTAGATGAGCTAATTGAAAAAAATAAGGGTTTCATGAAGCCCGGCATTGCGTTTATCCTTGATGTTGAGCCTGAAATCGCGCTTGAAAGGATAGCCTACAGGCAAAAGGAAAAGTTTGAAAAACTTGATTTCATGAGAAAAATAAGGGCGAATTTTCTTGAAATGCCGAAATTGCTTGATGATAACATAAGAATAATAAATGCCTCTAAGCCATTAAAATATGTTTTTGAGAGCATAAAGGAAGAAGTTGATGCGCTGGTTAAGGCGTCTTGACATCTCCGTTGCTTTTGTAGTAAGGCTCGCTGATTTCCTCAGCTTCAGGGGGTTCTGGCTGTGCAGCTTCCTGAATTTGGATTGGCTCTTCCCTTGCTTGAAATCTGCTCCTGTTGAATATCATGGCAGCAGCCACTATTGCAATTGCCAGTATTACTGATGGAACAAGCAGGTTGTACTGCACAACTGTCTTCTGTATTGTTGGGTACTGGTGGCATGTAAAATCACTTCCGCAATACGATTCAGAGCCGCAGTCTTTGTTTGTCCTGCATTCCCTTTGGCCTATATTGACAAGCCATCCTATGAAGAAAACAACAATAATTACTATTAGTATTGTTGTCGCTGCTTCTGATCTCCTAGAAGATTTGAATAACCCCCCCATGCATCACAGCAATGCATGCTCCTTTTTAAACCTTTTGCAGTTAATTACTTGATAGTAGAAATATCCTAATCTACGGGCTTTTGTTCTTCAGTAATCTCTTTATTCTCCTCAGCCACAAATTCTGCCAGCTTTGTGTTTTTCTGTATTGTCTTGAACCGTATAGGTTTGCTTGTGTCCTTGCCCATGATTATTCCTCTTTTAATCCAAGCCGGTGCTTCCGAAGCCTTTGTCATTCCTTGTTGTCTCTCCCAGCTCTTCAACCTCTTCAAAAACAGCTTCCTCCACTTTTATGAATACCATCTGCCCTATTTTCCTGCCTTTTTCTATTTTGTATGGCTTGTCGCTAAAATTAATCAAAGGGATTTTTATTTCACCCCTGTATGAAGAGTCAATCGTGCCTATGCTGTTTGCATGCCCTACCCCATGCTCTAAAGCTAATCCGCTTTTCGGCCTTATCTGGGCTTCATACCCGAATGGAATTGCCACTTTAATTCCAGTTGCCACCAGTCTCCTTTCCATCGGATTCAGCACGCATTCCTCAGCAGAGTACAAATCCATTCCCGAGTCGCCTTTGTGGGCGTAGAATGGCAACTTTCCGCCAGCAGTTTTTTTAATTTTGACTTTGAGCATCATTTTAATCACAAAGAAAACCCAGTTTTTAGCAGCAAGCTTGTATTTAAAGAATTCGCAATTAAAAAATATAGGTTTGTTACATTATGTTGCAATTACTCTTTTCTAAACGAGAATACCGATGAAAGCTTGTGCTCAAGCACTTTTCCGGTTGAAGCGTCTATCCTCATGTTTAAAGTGTTGAATGCTTCTGTTACATAAGTTATGTTCCATATGTTGCCAAGCTCCTTTATGTTTTGAAGTATGGCAATTGTCTTGATGCTATTGTCTTTTGGGAAGCCTTTTGCCTGGAATTCATTGGCTTTTGCAATTGCATTGTCAAATGTGAGCTTTACCTTTTCCAGCTGTATCTCGTGCACTTCTGTATCTTCTTTTTTAAATATTTCCTCCTCTGCCCTTACATTTATGCTGCCGCTTCCTATCATAAAGGTGGTTATCTTGTCTTTTTTCTTGTTGTAGAATCCAATCTGCCATTCGTCAGGGTCCATCTCCTGGAGTATCTTGAAGGCGTAAGAGAAGTAAGTGCTTTTGTTTTTTTGGCGCCATTTTTTGAACTCCCGGCTTTCTTCAAGCTTCTTTAAAGCTGGCTTTAGTTCCATATGAAATTTCAAAAAAACTTAAAGTTTATATAGATTTGTATCTTAACAAAGAACATGATTACCGCGGATGTAAAGCTGATGCTGAAGAAGCAGCAATACGAGATTGTCGGCAGCCATAGCAGAGTCAAGACTTGCCACTGGACTAAAAGCGACTTGAGGGATGAGGGAGGCTGCTACAAGAGCAGGTTTTACGGCATCAACAGCCATCAATGCGTGCAGATGACCCCTACTTTTACATGTAACAATGCATGCGTATTTTGCTGGCGCGACTTGAGGTACCATACAGCGCCTGCAATGCAGGACGGCATTGACGAGCCTGCCGATATAGTTGAAGGAACGATAGAAGCCCAGAAAAAGCTGCTTTCGGGCTTTGGCGGCAACGAGAAAACATCGCATGAAAAGTTTGAAAGGGCAATGCAGCCGCAGCATGTCGCAATAAGCCTTGACGGCGAGCCGACATTGTATCCTAAATTACCCGAGCTTATAAGGGAATACAAGAAAAAGAACTTTTCAACGTTTGTTGTAAGCAACGGCTTGCTGCCTGAAAGGATAGAAAGATTGATTGATGAGCCGCCAACTCAATTGTATATTTCTGTTGATGCCCCAAATGAGGAGCTTTTCAACATCATCGACAGGCCAATAATTAAAAATGCGTGGAGCGGATTGATTAGGACATTAAGCATGCTGCCAAAAATTCGGGAAAAAACAAGGACTGTGCTGAGGTTCACATTGATAAGGGGCTTGAACATGATTTCTCCCGAGCAGTGGGCTGAAATAATAAAAATGAGCAATCCGATGTTCGTTGAAGTCAAGGCATACATGTGGGTAGGCATGTCCAGGGAGAGGCTTGAGCAGGAAAACATGCCTCTGCATGAGGAAGTAAAGGAGTTCGCGCAACAGATTGCCAAGCATGTTGATTACAGGCTGATTGACGAGCACGAGCCTTCAAGAGTTGTATTGCTGATGAAAGAGGACTTTAAAGGAAGGGTTATGAGGTTTGAGTAAAGGTTCGTATAACACAAGTTTTTCACTCACAAAGTTCGCAAAAAACGTGTTATATGTTCGTTCGTGCCGCTTCTTCATTATGGTTTTCCCTTTTACAAGGTCGCTACATTACTTTCGCTTAATTCTGGGAATGTGAACTTATCAGATCACATAACGTGGAATTAAACGGTTTGTTTTTATTATCACAAAAACTCAGCCTAACTTTTTTCTATTAATACTATTTTGAGGATAGAGTATGTGTGAGTTATTTGAAAATTAAATATAAAGACTTAAAAAGAGAGTTGAGTTACTAATGGAGATGATAGATTCAGAACAACTAACAGGAATATTATTTCTATTGACGCTGTCCATATTGTTTTGGAAACTTCCAAGCCTTTATTACTACCTAAAAAAATGTGGAAAAAACTGGAAAAGATGAAATTAACCGTTAAGAAGCCATCTAAATTGCAGATTTTTGTATATTTATTAATGATTATTGTTTTTGTGTCGGTTTTTGCACTTATGACTATCAACTACCCCGAACTTGACTTTTTAGGCCTGATAGCGGAAGTTTTGGGTTTTGTATTGGGATTTTATCTAATGTTTTATCTGATTCCCAAGTGGGCATACAGAAAGATAAAAAGAGTTTTTGAGAAAAATAGTAAAGGAAGGAAGTAGAATAAAATGGAAAATCTCGCTGCAATGGCTGGATTTGTTATACTAATTACTCCTTCCATTAATATTTATGAAATATTCTCCATATATGGATTTTCGAACTGAAGAAACATCTTGGATGGATTTACTTAAACATCCTTTGTTCTACTTGAGGGTTAAGCTTAAATTATCAGAATGCACCAAAATAATAAACAAAATAGATAGCCTATTCTCACCTAAGCTTAAAATAAGGTATACTTTTATTCAAGGGAAATCTGGGGGCATAATGCATGTTAATCCTAATAACTTCATATTAAAAATTAATCCAAATGAAAAAAATCCATGGAGATTAAAAAGGACAATTTTGCATGAGTTGATTCACCATTGGATTGGTCCAGATACTGAAATAGGTTTATCTAAAACTCCAAATAAATACACAACTCCACGAGAAAAATTATTTTATTATTTAGAATCATTGAATAAAAATGCCAAAGATAACTTTAACAAAACTCAGGGAAATTTAACAAATAGCAATTACAATGAAACATTCGAAGAAAATTTAGTTAATTATGCAATGATGATTATATTGGGTGATACCCTTGATGACTACAAAGATCTTAAATATTGTTTTGATAATAAAACAACCGATTACCAAATATTATCT
>JAGVXR010000006.1 GCA_018303645.1 Candidatus Woesearchaeota archaeon | reverse complement strand
TATTTTTTCCTTGCATAGCTCGCAATTAAATTCATGGGATAGAAATGGCTTATTGCAACATCATAGCCTTTTAATTTATCTGCGGCATTTTTAATTTTTTCATAGTCAAGAAAAAACAGCAATCTGTAAATTCTCTGCAGAAAAAGGCTTTTTGGCATCCCCAAAACTTCCAGATTGTAGTTTTTCGGCTTTATTTCAGCCTCAAGCGCGAAGACAGTGACTTTGTTGCCTTTTTTTGCGTAGTCTTCTGCCTGCAGCTGCACAACCTTGTCTATCCCACTGTAATGCGAAAATGTCGGAGTTAAAATAGCTATTTTCATTTTTTAGTTGGTTTTTATTATTAAAATATTAAATATATTTTATCGATTGGAATTAAATATCATATTAAACCAGACAAATGTCTCAGCTTCAGTTTTAAAACCATGATATAAGCCAATATTAATTGCTTTACTCCGAGCTTCGAAATGCCTTTTTTCCTGTTGATGAAAACTATCGGGATTTCCTCGATTCTTGCTTTTTTTAAATGCGCTTTGAACAAAACCTCCTGGACAATTGAAGGCCCCTTTGACTCAAGCTTTTCTGGCCCTATTTTTTTTAAGATATCGCTTTTAAAGCATCTGAAACCTGAATTGCAGTCCTTTACTCTTATGTCAAGCATTACCCTTATGTATAAATTGGCAAGCCTTGTTATTATTCTCCTTAACGGGCTTCTTCCCACGTCTTTTCCCTCATTAACCTGCCTTGAGCCAAGGATAATGTCATAATTTTTTATTTCTTTCAGCATTATCGGTATATATCTCGGGTTATGGCTGAAGTCAGCGTCCATCTCAATAATAATGTCCGCTTTATTTTTCAAGCAATAAATAAAACCGTCCCTGCCGGCAGCTCCCCTCCCTTTGTCTTTTTTTCTCAGCAATAAATGCACATTTTTCTGCTTTTTTGATATGCTCTGCACGATTTTCCAGGTTCCATCAGGGCTGCTGTCATCAGCAACAACTATATGCATGTTTTTTATTTTTAATTTCAGTATTTCATTTATTAAATTAGCTATGTTCTCCTTTTCATTGTAGGTTGGAATCATGATATAGGGTTTCATTTTACTAATCTCTTAACACCATCAACAAACTCATCAATATCCCATTCCGGGGTTATATCACATTTAGGCTTATAGCAGCAAACGCAGCCTTTTTTTGGCAATATCTTAATTCCCCTCCCGTACAGTTCAATTTCTTGCTGGCTTGTGGGGGCAAAAAAACACACAATATTCTTTCTCAATGCAATGCCGATATGCATAGCCAGGCTGTCCGATGTTACAAGAACATTGCATAAATTCACCAAAGAGGCGAATTCAAGCAAAGAATTTTCGCAGCCTGCATCAATTATTCCAGTTTTAATGTCATTTTTTATTTTATTGTTCCTCTCCTTTTCTTCAGGGCCTCCAAAAAGCAGTAATTTCACATTTTTTAATTCATTATTTAATTTATCTATTAACTCAATCGTATCTTCTATGCTCAGCTTCTTGTCCTGCCATCTGCCTCCAGCGCCTGTATTAATTCCAATTACCAGATTTTTTCCAATATTATTTTTTTCAGAAAAATGCTTTGCAAACTCAATGTTTTTTTTATCTAAAATTAATTGGGGCTCATAAATCTTATATTTTTCACTATTAACGTTTAAAATTTTAAATAAAATATTTTGATAAGCCTCTTTATTTGAAGCCTTCAATTCATCAGCCTTTTTCTTCCCGAATTTTGAAATTAATCCCATGTCAAACCATGAAGAGGAATCTTTAGTATACGCCCTTTTATTATTTTCCAAATACGCGCCAATAATTTTTTTGTAATTAAATAATGAGGCTAATTTACATGCATCAAAATCATCGTCAAAATTGATTATTAAGTCAAAACTTTCATCATTTAATTTTTCTTTTAAATTATTCTCTATTAAAAAAATATCATTAATTAAATCATTGTTCTTTAAAATATCAAAAGCCTCTTTCTTTGTTACCCAGCTTATTCTGCAGTTCTTATACCTATCTTTCAAGGCAGGCAGTATAGCAGTTGTCCTCAAGACATCCCCAATTGCCCCCAATTTTATTATTAAGATACCCATTTTTCCCATTTGAACTGGAAATCTATATATATTATAAAGCTTTTCTTGGATTAAACTAAATATTTATAAATATATTTCATTTGGCAAACTGCTATGAAAATAAATAAGAATTATGTCCAGACCTTAATTTTTGTTCTTGTATATTTATTTGCTATTTATTTCTGGACCCAGCCTCTTCAGGATAGGAAGGTTCCTTACGGCGAGTATGACGCAATGTCGCACTTTGAGGTTGGGGATTATATGGCATATAATGACAAGTCATTTATGTATTTGCCCCCCTACATTGATATAAGATATGGCAATGATAATGATTTTAAGCCGCATACATTATGGTATGCCCCGACTTTCCATGCATCTTTAGGATTAATGCAGGTTTTTGGAGGCCAGAGAATAGTCCCTATTTTTCTTATGAATGCAATTTTAGCGACATTTGTTATTGTCACGGTTTATTTTGTAATAAGATCCCTATTTGGTTTTTTGCCTGCCATTCTTTCAGCAATTTTAATTGTATTCTCACCGCGTGATTTTATGCCCTATATATGGGGGCAATGGCCTGAAAGGTTTGCATACGCCTTTATACCAGTAATCCTTTATTGCTTTTATAAATATCTAATAAATTACGATAAAAAAGAAAATACGCCAATCTATCTTTATTTTACTGCCTTATTCTCTGGGATTAGTTTCTTAATCCATCCATTGGCTTTTCTCCATGTTGTTTTTAGCTTAATACTATTTTACATTTTTATTGCAATAAAAAATAAGAGATTATACATTAATGCAAATCATATAATAATCTCAATATTAATCTTCTTGATTTTATTCTTCATGTTTCCATACCAAAATTTCAGGATTTTCCCTGAATTTTCAGGCAACAAGGAAGAAAGCGTATTTAAGTTAAGTTTATCAAGAATTTTTAGCTGGTCGCCAAACGCGGAAGATTTTATAGGCTCTGTGCCGCCAAGCTATTTCTCATACAGGGAGATGCATGGATTATGGACATTGCCGTTCTTAGTCATCGGATTATCAGTATTAATAATAAATAGGAAAGAAAGGGATTTATTATTGTTGGCGTGGCTTATAGGGCTTTATATCATGCTACACAGGGACTTATTCGGGAAAGCAGAATTCCTCCATAGGTCTTTATCAGCAACAGCGCATATTTTCTCTCCTATAATGGCAATTGGCGCAATATACCTGATTAATCTGGTGAAAGTCAATTTTCCCTATAAAAAATTTGTAAAATATGGAATTGCCTTAATTTTTATTTATTTTGCATTATCCATAAATATGCCCGCAGCTTCAAAAATATTGAATAAGGAAATTTACAATCCTTATACGCAATCCGGGTTTTTTACAACATTGAATGATGCTGAATTCCAGGCTTCCCAATGGATTTTGGATAACGCGCCTAAAAATGTCAATGTAACAGTTTTAGGCATTCCATATCAGGATCAGGTTTTATCCGCTACTTCAAAGAAAATCAGATGGATGGCTGCAGTTTCGCAGCATGTAACAAGGTTCTATTATTTCAGGGAAGATAAGGAGATTATATTGAAAAGCCCGGAATGGTATATAATGCTGGATTACACAATGATTGGGCCTTTAAATGACCAGGAAACATTTAATTTTATGCAGGATTTTGAAAAAACTGCACTTTCAAACCATACTTTAGTGTATAATAAGGATAATATCGAGGTGTATAAATTTGAACCTAAATAATGAATTAAAAACAAGATTAGTATTCATTTCGCTAATGATATTAGTAATTTTAATATTTTCATTTGCCATATTCGGTATGGCTGGAGCAAGGGTTTTTATTGGAATTATCTTGATTACAATGCCTTTTTTCCTTTTTTTGAATAACTTTGATATGGCTGAAGGGGAAAAATATGTTTTTTCGATTTTGCTTGGGGTTACGATATTCCCCTCATTGACTTATATTCTTGGGCTTTTGATGTCATTTAGAATATCGATGGTTATTACCTTGATTACATTAATTTTATTAGTATTTGTTTTCAAAAAATTTAAAATTAGGTGATTTTTAATCAAATTTTATTATTTTTTTCTACTGAAGAGAAATATTCCCGAGGAAATCAAAATTATTGGCAGCAAAATACTATGGTACTTGACATTCAGCCCAATAAGCCCGATGTAATAGCTACTAATTCCTATCACTGCAGCGCTCAAAGCAACTCCAATGACCAATCTTTCAGCAAAATCAAGCTTATCATTCCAGTAAAGCATAATAGAATACCCTGGAAAAACAAAGAGCCAGAAAATAGAGAATACCGCCCTTAAAACAATAAAAAAACTTTCTTTAAAAAATATTATTTTGAATATTATCAAAAAGATTATAAATAATGCTCCAATATAAATTGATTCCCTCTTTAATTCATTAAAAGCTTCTTTCTTCAATGCAATCAGCCCCTACATTGTTGTTTTTTAGTATTACCAGAACATGGTTTTCAAAAGCCACGCTTGTAAAGTTATTTTTCAGCAGTTCATTGGCTATTAATAAATTATACTGCGCCAAAGCCTGCTGCCTTGATGCCTTATCAAAAACGTAATAGTCAAATTCGCAAATGTCCTTTTTTCCGAAAAAATACCCCTGCTCATTCTCTTTTTGGTATTCCCCGAATGAAAATGGGGATTTTCTGTAAACTATGCCTCCGCCGCCATCCCCGGGAAGCTCTGTAACATATTCCCTGGATATTCTCCTGTTATTTATATTCTCAATAAAATCATTTGGATCAACTTGGAAATGCACTCTTTTTGAATTCCTGAGCAAAGCATCCTGGTTATAAATATCGCCATAAAAGAAGTATAATTTAGAATTTTCAGGGGTTTTTTCGCTCAGCCACTTTAAGGCTTCCCAATGAAAACTGTCCATTATCCCCTGCGTTGTTAATTTTTGATAGCCCGGAATAAATGGAATTTTAATCAGGCCTGAAAAAATCACCAGAAAAACAATACCCAATGAGACGGAATAAATCAGGTTCCATTTTTTTATAAAAAATTTTAAAATGCTGTAAATTCCGAAACCGAAAAATGCAGAAAGGTAAATCGGCCATAAAAACCTTAATTGAAAAGCCCTTACATCAAAGCCAAAGTAGTTTCCATAGCCCATTATAAGCATACCTACTCCTGCCAGAAAAGCTATATGCATATATTTTATCTTCGCTAACGAAAAAACTATCCCGATTAAAATAAAAACCAGTAATAGCTGGAAATTCGCTAAATAAAATCCCGGGTTTCCTTCCCAGAGGGGCTTTACGGCAAAAGAATACGGCTGCTCAATAAACCAGCTGTATCTGAATATTATCAAATAATAAAATGAGATTATCAATGCTAAAATAATACCAAAAGCCAGGTTTTTTCCGTCTTTAAGGTCAATTCTTTTAAATAACAAGCCCACCATGAAAAAAACAAAAATAAAAAATAGGCCAAATATAAGCTCTGAGGTATGAGTCAAAATTATTGCACTCAAAAAAATTCCAACCAGCAAAAATGATTTTTCCATTTCCATTCTATAAAAGCTCCAAAAAAGCGCTATAAGGAAAAACTGCCCCAGCATTGAAGGCCAATGACCCCAAGTGAATCCAATATAATTAGGGCTTGAAAATATCAATAAGGACAAAGGCAAAGAAAGTAAGGCAACATTCTTATTTAACCCTTTAATCACAAAATACATTATTATTGCAGATAGGGAAGCAAGGAAAAATACAATAAAATAAATTGAATCATAAACCTCCAATTTAGTTAAATAAGAAAATATAACCGCAAGATGGTAAATTATGGGGGGGTACCTCCCAACAGCATTTTCAAAGCCGTGGGATATGTAATTTGCCTCAAACCTGAAATTTCCAGCATCCTTTATTGCCTCTGCCCTTGCCTGATGCTGGAAAGCATCAGAAGCTAAATATCCATAAGGAAATTCATGAGACAGCTTATAATCCCATAAATTGGCATTCCCTATCAGCAATAGGGCTGAAAATATCAAAACTAAGTATGAATTTTCTAACAAAACAGACAATTTCATAATTATAAATCAAAAATTATTTGTAAACCTTATCCAGCAATTCCTTATTTTCCCGTACCCACCCCGAAATATTATCCATTGCAGATTCAGGATTTACTTTCGGCTCCCAGTTAAACGTTGACGATACTTTGCCGATATTATTCACAAAAACGCATTGGTCAGCCCTTCTTGGCCTTTCCTCAAATTTTATTTCAGGCTTAAACCCGAATTTATTTTCCAGGTAATCTGTCGCTTCCATCAAAGACATTGTATTTTTAATGCCGCCACCGACATTAAAAACTTCCCCTTTAAAATCATCTATGCCTTCAATTTGCTTTAATATCAGCTCGCATATATCTTTTACATAAAGGATGTCTCTCAGTTGCTTGCCTTTCCAGCCAATGTATGAAATTGGAAAATTATATGCAAATGCAATTGGCCACCAGCTGAACCAGCCTTGCTTTGGCAGGCCCCATTGCCACTCTCCTGCGAGGCAGGAAAACCTGTTTATAATTATGTTTAGATCAAATGCCCTTGCATATTCCTGGCAGAACAGGTCGGCAGAAAGCTTTGTCAGGCCATAAATAGAATGGTCATTGCCGTCAACAGAAAAACTTTCGTCAATGCCATCATTGTAGTTTTCATCGTCAAACTCAAACCTTGTTTCAAGCTCCTTTCTTTTTATACTGTTTACCTTATCCCCACAATAGACCTTGTTTGTGCTCCATTGTATCACCTTTATCCTGTTTTTCCTTGCAAGCTCAAGCACATTCACAACGGACAAAAAGTTGTTGGTAAAGTCAAAGTAAGGGTTTTTGTAGCCTTCAATGGCTGAAGGCTCCGCGGCAGTATTCAGTATAATGTCAATCTTTTTGTCCACATTGCTGAAATCCTCGATGTTTCTCACATCGCCATGCACAAACCTGATGTCGTTGTCTTCAAGAATATCCCTTGATATTTCAACCCCTTTCCTGACTAAGTTGTCCATGGCAACAACGCTGAAGCCTTTTTTCCTGAGAAACATAGACAAATTAAATCCTATAAAGCCGCAGCCGCCAGTTATTAAAACATTCATTACAATCCCTCACTAAATTATCTGATTTTGGTGCTATTCAGCACTATTTAAATTTTGCTATGGGCTTCCAGAATGTATACACAAAAGTTATAAATAAGTATTGAATGTCCTCAATAAGCTTATTGGCTGCTGATAAAATGAAACCAAAAAAAATATCGCTTTTTATCCCAATATATAATGAGGGAAAAATATTGGAAAAGAACATTTCTGAAATTTACCACACCCTGAGCAAAATCACAAAAAATTTTGAGCTATTTATTGTCGATGATAACAGCAATGACGGCTCGCAATCAATCTGCAGAAGAATCTGCAAAAAAAACAATAAAATCCGCTATTTAAGGTATAGCAACGGCCCTTCAAGGAGGGAAAACCTTGCCAAAAGCTTTAAATTCGCAAAAGGGGATACAATAGCATTCATAGATATGGATTTATCTACAGATCTTAGCCATACAAAAAGGCTTTTTGACGAGATAGAAAAAGGTGCAGACATTTCCATAGGAAGCAGGTATGTTAAGGGCTCTTATATCAAAAGAAATTTTAGCAGAAGGGCTGTAAGCTATTTTTACAATGCCTTTTTGCAGCTCTTTTTTCATTCAAGGATTTACGACCACCAATGCGGATTCAAGGCATTTAAAAGGCACGTTATTCTGGACTTAGTCAAGGAAATGGGTTACGACAAAAAATTTATCAGGGGCTGGTTCTGGGATGCTGAATTATTGCTCAGGGCGCAAAAAAAACCATACAAAATAGTGGAGTTTCCAGTAAAATGGCATTATGGAAAAACCAGCACTTTTGACCTTAAAAGAGAATTAAAAATGATAAGCTACATCTTGGAGCATAGGAAATCTTTTTATATTTAGATTTGTATCCCATTAGTTAAAGAATGAAAACCTCATTTAGCTTTAAAAAAAGCAATTTTAACTTTTTTTTGAACATAATAGGGCTGATTTTATTATTTGGATTGATTTTATATGCTCCCAATCTTCTTGTGCTTTTTTTAATATCCTCTCTTTCCGGGCTTGCCTTATACTTGAGCTTTTTTTATAATGAAAAAAGAAGCTTGTTGGAAGGAATTTTAATTTCGGTTATGCTCACAACATATGTTTTTGTGTTTGTGCAAATACTTAAAATTTTTTCATTAAAAATCTATCCGTGGATGCTATTTTTATTATTCATAATTTTGCCTCTGATTGTTATAGCATTGCATTTCAAGAAATTTTCTGTATACTTCAAAAAAGAAGCATATACCCAAAATATTGACTTATTCTTTGTAGGCGCCATAGCCGTTATTTCTGTCATATTTTTTAGCATATATCTGACTGGAGATTACTTGCCCAGGGAAGATGGGCCTTTGGAGTCTTATCTCGGCTTGAAGATAAAAAACGAATTGTTAAAATACAACACAATCTACCATTGGAATGAGGATTTCTTTGTCGGGGTTCCGCAAATTCCATTGGAATCGGCAGTTACCTATTATAGGATGGCAGTAACTAATTTGTTGAATGTTTTTAATGAAGACTATCACAAAGATATCGCCAATCTGCAGATATTGTTTTCTATTTTTATGCTTTTAGGGGCTTATTTAAGCTTTAGAGCTGCAAAAATAAGGGAGAGCCTGTCTTTTTTCGGCGTTTTATTGCTTTACATGACAGCATTTCCTACGACCATGAATACTACATTTATCAGGAAGATATTTCCTGTCGCACTTATCCCACTTATCCTGTTTCTCATGATAAAAACCTTAAGGGGGGAAAATGAAATCATCCTGATTTTTTTGTCGGGCATTGCCGTTAGCCTGCAGCATCCGATATTCGGATTAGGATCTTTACTGTATAGCTCCTTATTTCTATTTGTCTTTTTATTAGGGAATGCAAAAAATTTAATTCCAGCATTTAAATCAAAAAACTTAAATAGGTATTTCCTTTTGAAATTGATGTTTGTTGGAATCCTTTTAATAGGTTTGGCAGCATTCTATATCTATAACCTTGCTGTTTATCTTCCTGATGAAACGCTTAAGGGCATATCGTACAACAAGGGCGTAAGCTCTAATGCAATAATAAATATTGGAAAAGCCGTGCTTGGAATAACAAGCATTTTAATGACACCTTATTCTAAAATTTTCGGCTATTTCATGATAGTAGCAATAATCTATTTATTTTTTGTTTTATATAAAAAAGATGCGGAAGAATACGGGATATTAAAGCACCTTTCAATTGTAATAGGAATTTATTTGCTGTTTTATTATCTTGTTTTAGTGAGAAGTAATACTTTATCAGCTATATGGTACGATAGGATGCTATTTTTTAATTCTCCAGTTGTTGTTCTCTTTTTTCTATTTTCCATTAAGCGAATTAAAAATCCGTTTCGCAGTATGTTGCTTATAATTGCAGGCATAGTGATTATTTATTCTTTATTTGCTGTTTTCAAGCCCAATTTTACCAGGGAAATAATATTCAATGAAATGGGAAATGAGCATAGGAAAGAAATACCAGTAGATTTTAGGCAGTATATGCCTGACAGGGATAATAATCGGTTTACTGTGTATTGCATGAATTATTTCGAAAATGTGCCGGAAATACTGCTCAAAACTGACTTGGACACGTCAGACGGCAATGTCTGGGAAATGCAGTCCCTTTTAAGCTGGAGATTAAAGCATATGCTCCCTGAGCAGAGCAACAGAATCCTTCCAAGGTTGGATCATCCTCCAATCTACTGGAAAAATTTTATGAGAATGACAAATACAAAATACGCAGTTGTCAATTTTTGTGGTTGCCCTGTAAACTTGGTACCTTTCTTTTCAAATAATTATGTAAAGCTGGCACTTACCTCGCAGTGCCTCAATATCTATGAAGTAGACACAGGAGCTTTTGCTGAAAAAGTTACTTTATCCTATCCAGCTGATCCAATCAACAATGGCTTAAATTACGGGATTACCAACATTAGCGACAATCCCCTTTATGATTTGGAAAGCGGCTACAAGCATGTTTTTCCAAGAGAAATAAACAAATTTATCGCTGCTGGCAAAAAAATAATTGTGATTCATAACGAAAGCGAGTTGAATGCGTTGCCGGAGCCTATTGTGTTAAAAACAGAAAAAATATCTGACGAGCATTATAGCTTTCAAGGTAACTTTGAAAATGGGGACTTTGTTTTTGTTAAAATGAATTATTTCAAAATGTGGAAAGCTTATATGGGTGGAAATTCATTAAAAACTTACGATTCAAATACAGATCTTACTTTGATAGAAACTGCTAAGGGTAATAAAATTGAGATTATTTATGAGCAGCCCCTAACCAACAAATTCCTGTATATTTTATTCTTGGTTTCTTTCATTTCATTGCTTTTGCTTGCAAGGAATTTTGAAAAAAGCATGCCAGCAGATTTATAAAAATCATGATTTTTTAAACACTAACACATTTTTCTGCAGCCACCAGACGCATTTTTTGTCTTTGAATTTTTCTCTTAGTTTTTCAGTTTTTTCAGGAAAATATCTAAAATTATTTTTCTCAAAAATGCTTATCCAGAAGCGTGGAGGCTGCTCATTCACATGATGCCTTCCTCCCTGGCCGGGCTGCGATGCAGAAAATGCGACGATGTCACCGAGCTTTGAAATGTTTTTTACAAAAATGCCCGAATATTCCTTAGGTATATGCTCCCCGGTCTCGAAGCTTACCACAAGATCGTATTTTTTGTTTGCCTTCAGCTCTTTTGTCAGGTCCTGCAGCTCTATAAATGACCTGCCAATAAAAGCGTCTTTTGCTGCGTTTCTGCTTGCATCGTAACCCTTGATTTTTACGCCTTTCTTCTGGAATTCCCTCAGGTAAACCCCGGCGCCGCAGCCTACATCTACAACAGACTTTGGCTCGAACTCCTCCATTAAGATCTTAACAACCTCTTTTGCAGTCGGTATTGTCATGGAATTTTCTATATCAAAGTATTTTTTGCTGTATATCATCCCAATCTCGTCTTTTTTTGCAAACCTGCCGTATTTTTTTACAAGCCACCAGAAGCAGTTTGATGCAGAATTAATAATCCTCATTAACCCCAATATTCTTGCAGCCCTCATAACTTTATTTCTGTTAATCATTTTAATTTTCTTAAAATAAAAATTAATAAAAGCGCTAAAAACGATATCGAGCTTATCCATGCCCCATACTTGAACGATTTTGGCTTGTATTCAAAAGTAATTGAGTCTATATTATCAATATGCACAGAGCTGACGACATTATTAGCCTTTAAAATCTCAATTTTTCCTGCACTTGATTTTGCCTCCCAGCCAGGGAAATATGCGTAAGTCTCGCTCAAAACCAAAAACCCATTTTTGCCGTTC
>JAGVXR010000005.1 GCA_018303645.1 Candidatus Woesearchaeota archaeon | reverse complement strand
TCCATCCTCTTACTTCTATTCCTTTCCATTCTGTTCTTATCTTTTCCATCTTTCCGCCGCATTCGCATTTCAGCTTTAGATTTTCAAATTCCATTTTTACCCCTCATTAGTTTTTTAAACTTTTTACTTAGCGTAAATTCGCCAGCATGAATTAACTTGTAGTAGTTTCCTAAATCAACCACTACAACATTTATCACTTTGTTTCCTCTTTGAATGCCTCTTTCAATGATATTTTTCTTTCTTTTTCTTATTTCAAAACCCTTTTCCAAGATTTCAGGAACTTCATACAAATTTACATCAATTTCACTTAATTCATTTAAAGCTGTTTTTGTTGGAAGTATCGGCTTTCCTTTGTAAGTGAAATCCATGAAAGTCACCAGTGAGATATATCAGAGATATATATCATAGATATATAAATGTTTTGGTTTATTACAAATGAAATGAAGTTCTGGTGACCTTCTGGAAGGGTTGAAAAAGGCAAATTATTTAAGTTTAATATAGGCTATCTATTTATCATGAAATTAACAAAAGAAGATAAGGAATTAATCAAAAAGGCAAAAGTTCTTGTTGGAAAAAGGAAAGTTAGCGGAGGTGTTGTTAGGGAGGTAGGTTCAGCACTTCTAACTAAGGGTGGAGAGATCTTTACAGGGGTTAGCTTAGATTTATGGTGCGGAATTGGATTTTGTGCCGAACATTCTGCAATTTCAAATATGGTTTCTCACAGCAACGAAACAGAAATAAAAACTATTGTTGCTTTTGGAGACAAGATTATGTATCCTTGCGGTCGCTGTAGAGAAATGATGGAGTTGGTAGATAAAAGAAACAGGTACAACACCGAAGTTATTATTTCTAAAAATAAAAAAGTTAAGTTAAAAGAACTTTTGCCTGGCGAATGGATGTAAATTTGTCCTTTCTTAATTTTATATAACAACTCTCAAACGAAATTTTTATTTTCCTATCAAAACACATGCTTCTCATGAACAGTAGTATAAGAATGAAGATCTTCCTTTTTGAACCAAAGCCTGATTTCCTCGTCAGCTTCCTTTTTGCTGCCTGACGCATGAATGAGATTTTTGCCTCCCAACCCTTTCTTGGAGGCGTAAGCCATGCTCAAATGCGCAAAATCCCCCCTTATTGTGCCAGGCGCTGCCTCATGAGGCGATGTCGAGCCTACAAGCCTTCTTGCGTTGTCAACAGCATGCACCCCTTCGACTGCAAAGGCAACAACAGGGCCTTCTGTTATGAATTCAACAAGCTCCCTGAAGAATGGCTTTGATTTGTGGGCTTTGTAGTGCTGCTCTGCAAACTTGCTGTCAATCCACACCATATTCATGCCAATAATCTTCATGCCCGCATTCTCAAATCTCCTTAAAATCTCGCCAACCAATCCCCTTTCAACTCCGTCGGGCTTTACTATGACCAGCGTTCTCTCAATCATTCTGCTGCTGCCTCCTGCTTCTCACGCTTGAACTTCCTGCTCCATTTTGTTTCAAGGAACTTCCGCCCGAGCTTTATGTGGTTCTTCTCGCACTTTGATGAGCAGAAGTATAAAATCTTTGCGTCTTTCTGCACGTAAATCTTCCCGGTGCCCCTTTCAATAACGTTTCCGCAAAAAGTGCATTTTGGCATTTGATTTGTTGAATTTTATTTTTTATTTATGAAATTTAATCTGTTCGCTTCGCTCACACATTCTTGGCGCCTCGGCATTATGCTGTTGAAGTCACTTTATTTGTGCTCCCCCTCGGCGCAAATATATTGGGGCTGCCAGCGATACTTTCCTGAGCTGGGTTCCCGCATCACCTTGGCAGATGCCGGGAAGCGACGTTTTTTTAAATTTAATTTTTAATGTAGTGGCTGTTTTTATCCCAATATATTTAAACTTTTTATCCAGAGCCCCTTCCGGCTTTTGTCAGTTGCGATGCCTCGAATTCAGTCTCACGCAGCATCAAAATGTCGCCTATCTGTATCGGGCCCTTTACGTTTCTTCGCAAAATCTTGTTCTTATCTCTTCCATCTATTATCCTGCACCTTATCTGGATAGCTTCGCCCCTTGTGCCTGTCCTCCCTATTATTTCTTCAACTTTTGCAGGCGTTGCCCATGAAAACTGCACTGAGCCTTTTACCTGCTCTTCCTGCTGCTGCCCGGGGGCTCTTTTTTTGAATTGCCCGCGTGGCTCCTCCTTTAAGTGCTTTGTAGGGTCTTCCTTGGCCATTTTTACTTCATTTTTTCTGTTATTTCCTTTATCAGCTGCTTTGCCTCTCCTTCCTGCACTATCGCAACGCTCCCTGTGGGGACGTCGATGCCTGCAGCTGCCCCAAGCTCTTCCTTGCTTGGAACCTGCACGCAGGGAACATTTTTCTCCTCTGCAAGCAGGGGTATGTGCATTGTTATCTCAGGCGGATTCACATCTTTTGCTATGGCAACAAACTTTGCCTGCCCTTTTTCAATGACTTTTGTAGTCTCATTCGTGCCTTTCCGTATCTTGCCTGTAGCTTTTGCTACCTCTATCGCTTCATAAACCTTGTCAACCAATTCCTTTGGCGCTTCAAAAACCATTTTAATCGAGCCTCCAACTGCAAAATTTTGGATAAGTCAAATAGAATTTGCTTACCTCCAACGGCAAAGTCCGTTGACACCTTAATCAAGTGGGATGTGCTTCGCAATCCCACGAATTTGAGATAAACAAACCAGAATTGCTTACCTCTTTCAGCTATTTATATAATAGCTTCATCAATCACAGGTAATGCTATGGAAAATAACGCTATTTATATAGGTTGCGGTTTAATCTTTCGACGTCCCCTTCCTCAAACTCCATGAAGCTTTTGCCGGTAAAAACAACATTTGCATTTGCAGAGTCCCACAGCAGGAGCCCGGCAAGCTTTCTTTCGCCATAAATCAAAACCATGTCAGGAGGCAGAAAATATGACGAGTAAATGTTCTCCTTTATCGTGCCTTTTGTTATCATCTCGGCGTCTATCTTGCCGAGCTGGACCTGTTTTGCTATCAGCCTGCACGCATCCACAATCTCCTCCTGCCCGTCATAATTAATGCAGAAGTTTGCAAAAAAGCTGTCATACTCTTTTGTTGCCTCTATTGCCATCTTCAATGATTCAACTGCCTTTCCGGGGAGGTTGTACCATTTCCCGAATATTGAAATCTTTATTTTATGCCCGGATACAATGCTGCTGCCGGCCAATTCGCTGAAGAAATTTGCCATGCAATCGCAAAAAATCATGTAATCCTCAGTTGATGTTTTAACATCCTCAGGCAATAAATAAATCGTGAAAATGGGAATATTTGAGCTTATTTGCGCTGCCAGCAGGCGGCTCACCAGCCCAAAGCACCTGCTGCAGCATTCCTCAATGCCCATACTTTTATCCCTACACCAATCAGAAATATCGTCCAAGCTTATTGCAATGTGCTTCGGCATTTCCATGTAAACAGTTATTTCAGCCCAACTATCCGCATATAAATGAAATAAATTTATAAATATTCTTATTTTCAGCCTCAAAATGGGATATGCATTGTTTGGAGTGGATTTTGCGCCTCATATGGTTGTATACATCATTTCATTTGCTGCGCTTTTAACCGGCTCAATCACGGACTTAAAGACCAGAGAGGTGCCTGACTGGGTTAACTATGGGTTGATATTCTCCGGAGTGCTTGTCAATGCCTTGTTGACATTCATTCTTCCGGGCCAGATTTTAGTTGAGGAAGCTACATATAATAATCTAGCTTATAGCCAATACATAATATCGAGCCAGTCATACCTGATTGGAAGCATCCTTGGGCTGGCAATATTTTTCGGCATTGCTTACATCATGTTTTATGCAGGGCAGTGGGGCGGCGGCGACAGCAAGATTCTGATGGGGTTGGGGGCTATGATTGGCATTGGCGCAGGAAGCATTGGGCGGCAGTTTTTGACCGGCTTTTTCATAAATTCCCTTTTTGTAGGAGCTGCTTACGGCTTGCTGTGGAGCTTTTTTCTGGTTTTTAATCATAAAAAAAAGTTTATTTGTGAGTTTAAACGCATCCTATCGGCGGATAATGTTGTCAAAGCCAAAAAGCTTATGCTGGCTGCCCTGTTTTTTTTGCTCATGTCATTCTTTTTTATTGGTGCAATTTATGCCAAAATAGCAGTATTGTCTTTTACATTCCTGATTTTGGCTGCTTTCTACCTGTGGATTTTCATCAAGGCTGTTGAAAAATCATGCATGCAAAAGCTTGTTGAGCCTGCAAAGCTGACAGAGGGCGACTGGATAGTCAATGACGTTTACGCCGGCAGGCATTACATCTGTGGGCCAAAGGACTTGGGGATAAGCAAAAGCCAGATAAGGAAACTGATTCAGCTTTACAGGCAAAGAAAGGTAAAAAAAATCCTTATCAAGGAAGGGGTTCCGTTTGTGCCGAGCTTTTTTATTGCATATATACTGACCATGATCACAGGCAACCCACTGTATGGCTTACTTTAGAATGGCAGCTGGATTCTAAAGCGCAAAGCAAATATACCCGTACATTGAATAAGCAGCAGGAAACAGGCAAAATGCAGAGTCGAAGACATCGGAAATCCCAGTCATGGTCCATAGACATCATACTCGGAGTCATAGTTTTCATGGCTGCCTTTTTCGTGTTTTACGCCCTCCTTAATGCGGACCAGGGCTCAAAGGCAGGCAGCCTGAAAGAGGAAGCATCAATAATCATCAAGCAAGTGACTGCAGACAACAGCTTGGTCAGGGTAATCGACAGCAACGAGGTGAACATAAGTAGGCTGAATGAATTAAAAAACCTCAGCTACGACGAGCTGAAAAGAAGGCTGAAGATAGAGGGGGATTTTTGCATTTATCTGGAAGATGAAAAGGGAAATCTTATACTTATCAACAACAGCTACAAGGGCATAGGCGCTGCAAACATAAACCTGAGCGGCGCGCCGTGCAGCCAGAAATAAAACAAAAAACTATAAATAGGCTATAATTCTGGAACACATCCGTATAAAATGCTGCTTAAAAAAAGAGGTTACTTCTTTGTATTAGACGCTGTTCTTGGACTGATAGTGCTTGTTACAGGGGTTGTCTTAATCACCTCATCCTATATAAATGCGCCCCAGCCTGTGCAGGTGGAGCTGCTGTCTGACGACCTGCTGAACTTCCTTTCCAATACCAAGATAAAAGACCTGAACAACCCTTATGCAGGCATAGGAGGCGAGCTTTGGAAACAGGGGGAAATAACAGACGCTGAAAATTCATTACTGCAGCAGGCAGGCGAATTTTACGCCACAAATAAGCCCGATACGGCTGAGAAATTCATACAAAACGTGTCAAAAGACATCATACCATCCCAATTCAGGTATGAGGTTTGGATGAACGACATAATTCTTTATCCGAAAACGCCTACAGCCGAGCACATAAAGTCAAAAGACGGCACAGGGCTTTTGCTCACATCAAAAAAAATTACTTTCGGAATCGTCAACAAAACAACAAGCAATCTGTGGGGTCCTTACAATGCAGAGGTGTTCATATGGGAAAAATGAGGCTGAAAAATAAGGGGATATTCTTCACATTCATAGCAATAACAATAATGACTTTGTTTGTTATTGTGTTTACTCCCCAGGCTGAAATCAGCGTGCAGAAAGACATGCAGGCAACGGGCGCAAGAATAAGCTCCATAGACGATTATGTTGATGACCTTGAGACAAGGTATTTTGAGACAGTGCTGAGGGCTACAACCTACAAGGCAATACTGTCATTGATATACTACATGAACTCAACAGGCTCTTTCATACCTGACATTGACTCTGCTTTCTCTGAAGTCATGCTAAAAGGCACTATAAACAATGTGCCCATAGACTCGATCACAAACAAGAAAATAATGGACAACAATACATTAACAAACTGGAGCAGCAGGATAACAGAGGCTGCCAAAGACACGCTGAATGTAAACACTACAATAAAGATCACCAATGTCACGGTTTTCCAGACAAAGCCGTGGAACATAGACTCAAGCCTGACAATAAACTTCACTGTCCAGTCAAATGTCGCCGAGTGGAGAAAAACCTCAGCAATAACCGCAACAATCAGCCTCGAGGGCTTGCATGACCCCTATTACCTCGTGAATACCAACAAGGCTTACACAAACCGGATAAAAAAATCAAGTGTCGAGTTTAACCAGTGGAACATAGCCAAAACAAGAGAGCACCTGAGGAACGGAACTTATGTTTATTGGCAAAGCCCTGAAGCGCCGAGTTTTTTGATGAGGTTCACAAATACAATGACAAATTCAAGCTGCTGCGGCATTGAAAGCCTGGTTAATCCCAATATGATAAGCCCGAGCGACCAGAGGGAAAGCTATGTTGACTACCTTTTCTGGACGCATAAATTTCAGAACAATTGCGCTCAGCTTTATAACATAACTGGATTATGGGACGAGTTCAAATACTTCAAGATGGACATTAATCATATAGTAAAATACAACATAACAGCCCAGGATGCCGTGAAGACGTGTTGATTGTTAATCCAGGAATTGGAGGCATTAAAATAATTCAAGCCAACAAACGAGTTGCTACTCTATTACAATGACTAAAGTTTTTATACCATAAACCAAATTAGGGAGCATGCCCCAGCCCAATGATAATATTTTGAGAACTATAGCTGATGAGCTTTTGGAACTAGTCAAAAAAAACAAAAAAATTTCAGTTGAGGAGGCTTCAAAAAAGCTCAATATCCCGCTTGCAAGCGCGCAGGCTTTAGTTGATTTTTTGGTGGAAGAGAAGGTTTTCGGCATCGAGTATAAGTTTACAACGCCTTATATCTACCTCTATAAAGAGGGCGTTAATGAGGCAAGGGCAAAGGAAAAAGGATTTACTAAAGGACTCATAACCAAGGAGCAGTTTTACGAAAGAGCCAGGGCAAGAAATGTGCCGCACGAGCACATTGAGAGCCTGTGGAGGAGATACCTGCAGCAGAATCTTACGCACATAAGGGAAGAATTTTTGCAGAAGACAAAAGACAAGAATGTGCCTGAAGACAAAATAGAAGAACTTTGGAAAAAATATCTATCATACCTTTAGATTGAAAAATGGACATTGACGAGTTTTTGGATAGAGAGCTTTCTGAACTAAATTTGCCGACGGATAAATCTGAGAAGCGCGAAGCAGGCGCGGCTCCTGCGGATTTCAGGGAAGACTTTGAGCCGTCGCCCCTTTTTGAAAACATAAAATCAAGCTTGGGCAAGGGCAACATAGACCTTGCGGAACAGTCCTATATACAGCTGTGGCATCTACTGCTCCAGCAGAAGCTTAAATGGAACAAGGGGCTTTATGGGCAATTGTCAGCGCTTGCCAGGCAATTCTCAAGCGCATTGAATCAAAGCTATAACGAGGTTAAAAGAAAGGCGGAGCACACGTACGAGCTGATAAGCAGGGCAAAGGCTTCGCTGAGAGAAGGAAAAAAGGAGATGCCCTTCAAGATATACTCCGAAATCCAGGACATCTTCAACTCAATACCTGATGCATTTTTCGAGGAAAAAAAGATTGTGGAAGAGCAGATAACGGTTTTTTACAGGGAGCTCAAAAACACTACAGACAATGAGCTGGTGAAGAGGGTTTCTGTTTTGGTGCATGAGATCAACCAGCTGATAGACGGGATAAACCAGGCAATAAGGATGAATGACATGATTAACGCGATTGTCGGCTACAACAAATGCATCGGGCTGTACAGCCAGGTTCCTGAGGGATTTCTCAGGCACAAAAATTCCATTGGGATGAGGCTTTTGGAAATTTATAAAAGCCTGAGCATTTATACGGAGATGTCAAGCCTGCAGCAGCAGCTGCAGGAGCCGCTGCAGCAGAATCAGCAGCCTGCTGCATTCGGAAGCAATCAGCCTGCGGAAGCCTCGTCAAAATCAACGCTGCTGAAATCAAAAAGAGAGCAGGCAAAAAGGAACATGGAAAAAGGCTTTTATAATGAAGCGCACAGGAACATACAGGAGGCTTTGCAGCTCGAGCCTAACGACATTGAATCCAAGGCAATTTACGCAAAAATCAAGACGCTGCAGTAAATAAAATACACCCACGGACAAAAATTATTATATAATAGTTGTCCGTTCGTAATATGTCGTAAATTGCAAAAATAAATATAAATTGTTACAATTTCCGAGCATGCTCAAGAATTCCATGTATTTACTATAAATTGATGGAATTTTTTACAAGCAAATGGCATATACATTGTATAAAAATTTGTGTCATTTGCTATAATCAAAATGGAAAAAGGGGAGAGGATAATTGACACGTACGAGCTGAATGTCAACGACATAGTGATTGATGTGTCAATAATTGCGAAAGCCGAGGAGCCCGTCCCGACATACACAATATCAATAACCAACATAAGCGACACCACAAAAATAATTCTGGAAAAAATAAGGGACGAGTTTGTCGCTGAAGAGACAAAAACCTTAAGCGAAGAGGCGAGCATATCAGACATACAGGAGCAGTTCAAGGAAAAAATACTGAAGCTGCTGGCAAAATATTTTCCAAATGCCAACAAGAAAACAATGGACATGCTCATCAACTACATACTGCAGCAGAATATAGGACTCGGCAACCTGGACATACTCCTTAACGACACAAATCTTGAGGAGGTTGTTGTAAACAATTCGAATGAGCCCGTATGGGTTTACCACAGGAGGCATGGCTGGCTCAAGACAAATGTCCTTATTCCGAACGAGTCAAGGATAAGGCATTACTCAACAATCATAGGAAGAGATGTCGGCAAGGAAATAACATTGCTGAATCCGCTGATGGACGCCCACCTGAAGACAGGCGACAGGGTAAACGCAACCTTAAGCCCGATATCCTCGAAGGGCAACACCATAACCATAAGAAAATTTGCAGTCAAGCCATGGACTGTCACAGACTTCCTGAAGGAAGGCGTTATCTCCTATGAGGGCGCTGCTTTGCTGTGGAGCGCTGTGCAGAACGAGCTTTCAATTATAATTACAGGAGGCACAGCATCAGGAAAAACAAGCATGCTTAATGTAATTTCCAACTTTTTCCCGCCAAACCAGAGAATAATATCAATGGAAGACACAAGAGAGATTGTGCTGCCGAAGACACTCCACTGGGTGCCCTTGGAGACAAGGCTGCCGAATCCGGAAGGCAAGGGCGGAATAGAAATGCTTGATTTGATAATAAATGCGCTGAGGATGAGGCCTGACAGGATTATAGTCGGCGAGATAAGAAGAAAAGCCGAGGCAGAGGTTCTTTTTGAAGCGATGCACACCGGGCATTCTGTTTATGGGACCTTACATGCAAACAATGTAAAGGAAACAATCAACAGGCTTACAAACCCGCCGATTGACTTGCCAAAGCAGATACTGTCTGCGCTTTCCCTGATTGTAGTGCAGCATATCAACAGAAGGACAGGCAGAAGAAGGACTTTGCAGATTGCCGAGGTTCTGCCAAATGGCGATGCAAGAGTCCTGATGCAGTTAAACCCCATAAGGAGTGTGCTCGAAATCGTCAACGAGCCATTGGCTATTCTGGAGACTTTAAACCTTTACACAGGGCTTTCAAAAACAGATGTTTATGCGGATATACAGGCGAAGATAGAAATCCTGAAATGGATGGCAAGCAGGAGCATAACAGATGTCAATAAAATAGGGCTGATAATGTCAAAATACTACCACAACAAGCCGTTCATGCAGCT
Source organism: Candidatus Woesearchaeota archaeon (assembly GCA_018303645.1). Lineage (GTDB taxonomy): Archaea > Nanobdellota > Nanobdellia > Woesearchaeales > GW2011-AR4. The sequence continues at coordinate 1,968 of JAGVXR010000005.1, read as the reverse complement.
AAAGGGTGTTTAAAATTGATTTTGTAAACAGGATTGTCTCCTTTTTTCCGACGCTGAAGAACCAGCTGAGAATAGCGCATATCCCCTACACCCCTGTGCAGTACATAAGCAGAAATCTCAAGGCAAGCGCATTATATGCACTGGCTTCTGGCGTTCTTTTTTTTTTCGTGCTTCAGAAAGCAGGGCTATCCAAGCTTCTTCTTGTTCCTATTTTTGCAATAGTGTTGCTTTTATTTTTTCAGTACTCCCTGATTAAAGTCAAGGCAAAAATACGAAAAAGGGAGCGCGAAATAGACAAGGAAGTTCTTTTTATCGGCAGATACCTTCTTGTAAAGCTTTATTCCGGGAGGCCTTTGCTGAACGCCATAGTGGAGACTTCAAGCAGCAGGGGCATAGCCTCGAAATACCTCAAGGAAATTGTTGATGACATAGGCACTGGCAGGACGATAGAGGATGCCCTGAACAGCGCAATGGCTTACTCGCCGTCGAGCAAGCTCAGGAGAATACTCTTCTACATCAACAACGCGCTGCAGCTCGGCATAGACGTTACCAAGCCGCTCGAGTCTGTCCTGGAGGAGATAACAAAGGAAGAAGAGCTTGAAATAAAGAAATACGGCAAAAAGCTCAACACTTTGGTGATTTTTTACATGCTTGCCGCGATTATCCTGCCGTCTTTGGGAGTGGCAATGTTCATTGTCATATCTAGCTTTGTAAACTTTCCCATAGATTTCAACGGGCTGCTGGTATTTGTATTTTTTATTGTAGTGCTGCAGTTCCTTTTTATAACATTTTTCAAGTCGATAAGACCAATGGTTAACCTTTAAAATGACGCTTAAAATAATATTTTTGAAGGAATTCGGAAAGGCGTTTGTGCCGAAAAAATTCGCGCCGGACCTGAGAAAATACCTGCTTAAAGCCGGCCTTAACGAAGTTCCGTACAAGTTTTTCGGGCTGCTGTTTTACATTTCCGCGATTATAACGACGCTGATATTCGTCATTTTTATCTACCCTTACCTCAAAAAGTTCCCGCTTTTCCAGGTTTATGCATACTCGTTTCTGGGATGGTTTGCAGTGCAGATGTTTTTTGCCGCGCTGTTCATACTGCTGGTGTATTTCTACCTTGACCTGAGGATATACTTCAGGACAAAAAAAATGGAGGAGCAGCTGCCTGATTTTCTGCAGGTGCTCTCAAGCAACCTCAAGGGAGGGATGACATTTGAAAGGGCGCTGTGGGCTGCTGTAAAGCCGCGGTTCAATGTCCTTGGAAGCGAGATGGCAAAAGCCTCGAAAAAAGTAATGACAGGATATGAGGTAAGCAAAGCGCTGATTGAGCTTGCTGACAAGTATGACTCACTGATGCTCAGGCGCACAGTTGACCTAATGATAAGCGAGCTTGAAAGCGGCGGAAATGTGGCAGAGCTTATAGACAGGATTGTTGACAATCTAAAGGACACAAAAGCGCTGAAGGACGAGATGTCCGCATCGGCAATTGCTTATGTGATATTCATATCCGTGATTGTTGTGCTGATAAGCCCTTTGCTTTTTGCGCTTTCTTTCCACCTTCTTGTCCTGATAACCAATTTTATGGGCAAGATCGCGTTTGCAACCCAAAGAGCAAGCGCATTGCCGTTTGCGCTTTCAAAAGTCAACGTAAACCCCGAGGATTTCAGGCTCTTTTCCATCCTGGCTATTTTTGTGATATCTCTCTTCTCTTCCCTGATTGTCTCGATTGTCGAGAAAGGCGACATGAAAGGCGGGCTCAAGTACATTCCAATATATGTTTTCGGCTCGATTGGATTTTATTTTTTATTTATGAAGCTGCTGAGCGCGATGTTCTCCGGGATTTTATGACTGATATGATTTCATATAAGCTCAGTAGAAATCCTACATAAATTTAAAACCTAGCCAGCCGTTAGGCTGTGCTAGGGGGTGGACAATCGAGGTGTCCACCATGAACAAGAAAAAAGA
>JAGVXR010000009.1 GCA_018303645.1 Candidatus Woesearchaeota archaeon | reverse complement strand
ATAACATCGCCAAATTTAGGCATTCGTCCATGCCTCGTCCTCTTCGTTGTCCCAAAGCTCTTTCATTTTTGGCTGCTGGATTTTATGCAAAAACTCGTCATACTGGTTTCTTTGTTTTAGTGCAACAAAAATCTTGCTCATCTTATCCAACAGTTCGTTATAAGTCTGTCTGGGATGCTCCTTGGCTTTTTTTAGCTGCTCTATGACTCCCTTGTCCAGCTGTATCGTTGAAACGCCTTTCATATATAATCACTTATATGCTGATTATGTATAACTTATATATAAATCTTTTGGCTTTTCCAAATGTTTAAATTATCATAATGAAAATTCGCATTTATGATACTCGGCATAACGGGCTCAATCGGCTCGGGGAAAACCACTATTGCAAAAATTTTTAGTAAACGCCATTTTAATAGAATTGACGCTGATGAAATAGGGCACCAAATAATCAAAAATGAAGAGATTAAGGATAAAATAATAAAAGCCTTTGGAAAGGATGTACTAGACAAGAATGGGGAAATAGGCAGAAACAGATTAGGCAGCGTTGTTTTTAATGATGATAAAAAATTAAAAAAACTGGACTCAATAATGCACCCCCTGATTATTGAAGAAATTAAAAATCAGATTAGGCAAATCCAAAAAAAATGCGGAGGCAATGCAAAAATCATCGTTGACGCCCCTTTACTTTTGGAAACAAAGGCAAAAAACTTGGTTGATAAAATAATTGTTGTAAAATGCAGCAAGGAGAATATCCTGAAAAGAAACAAAAATTTTCCGAAAGAAAAAATAGAAAGGATTTTAAAGGCGCAGATGCCCCTGAATGAAAAGCTGAAATTTGCCGATTTCGTGGTTGACAACAACAAGGATTCAGGGCATTTGGAAAAGCAAGTTGAAAAAATCATCAAGAAATTAAATCAAAAATGAAAATATTGAAAAGGCGTTAGGTTGTTGTGTAGGATTGTAAAGATGGCTGGAATAAAAAAGCTGAAACAAATTCAAAGCTTATTGGCTTCAAGCAAGGCTGAATTAAGGAAAAGGTACAATGTCAAAGAATTGGGCATATTCGGCTCTTATTCAAGGGGCGAGCAGAAAAAGACAAGCGATGTAGATATTCTTGTAAAATTTAATCCTAATGCAACCCTTTTTGATTTTGTCGGATTGGGAAACTATCTTGAGGAAAAGCTAAAGCTAAAGGTAGATGTAGTTTCAGAGAGGGGCATAAGGCCTGAATTGAAAAGCAGCATTGTCAAGGATGTGGTTAGGGTATGAAGAAAAGAGACTATAAGCTATTCATAAAGGACATTATTGATGCTATGGAGCATATTGAGGAATTTGCAGGAGATATGGCTCTCGATGAGCTGGAGGCGGATGAAAAGACCTCAAGCGCAGTTATAAGGAAATTTGAGGTAATTGGCGAAGCTGTAAAGCATATACCTAAAAAGGTAAAGGAAGAGCATAAGGACATTCAATGGAAATCAATGGCTGGAATGAGGGACAGATTAATCCATGCATACTTTGGAATTGACTACAAGCTTGTCTGGGCTGCGATAAAAGCTGAAATACCAAAATTGAAGCCAAAGCTGAAAAAATTATTGTTAAGCATGGAAAAAGAAGAAAAATGAAAACAGCAGTTTATCCCGGCGCATTTGATCCCGTAACCAACGGGCACATTGATATAATAGAAAGGGCATTAAAATTATTTGACAAATTGTATATTCTTGTCGGCGAGAACCCGCAGAAAACCGCAACTTTTTCTCCTGAAGAAAGGGTGGGAATGCTGAAGGAGTCATTAAAAAAGCACAATCACAGGATAGAGATTGAGCACTTCAACGGCTTGCTTCTGGACTATGTCAAGAAGAAAAAATCAAATGTGATAATAAGGGGCTTGCGCGCAATCTCGGACTTTGAGTTTGAGTTCCAGAGAGCCCAGTTCAACAGGGAATTTGCAAAGGACGTTGAGACAATTTTCCTCATGACAAAGGATGATTATGCTTTCCTGAGCTCAAGCATTGTCAAGGAAATCGCGATGTTCAGCGGCTCTGTGAAGGGATTTGTGCCTGCAATTGTTGAGAAAAAACTGAGAGAGAAATTCAGGAAATAAATTCGTTGGGCTTTATGCCCAACTTGATTAAAGTGTAAACTGATTTTTCAGTTTACTCGTAATACTTGCTTAAGTCCTCTTCATGCATCCTTCTTTTCGGCTCCTTGTCAAGAATAATCTTTTGCTTTACAAGCCTTGCAGTGTAGCCTGCAATAATGTTCCTGAGCTTTGAGGAAGTCACAGTTGTGTACTTCTGAACAAGGGCTTTGTTCTTGTCAAATTCAGGAGTAAATTCATCGCTATGCGCCTTGATAAGCTTTTTTGCAATTCTCTTCGAAAGCAGCGTTTTTATTCTTCCCATTAGTTAAAACCCATTATTTTTTTACTCAAGCTTGGTCTGGTCAAACGGCTTTGCCGGGATTTCCTTGGCTGCTGCGCCTGGAAACGGCCTTTTGATATTCATAGGTATCAGGCCCTGCTTGAATTCAAGCTTGGCTATTTCTATTGGGTTGTACCCCATTCTCTTAAGATCATCGTCTGCAAGATTTACAAGCATCGGAGCGCCCATTGAAATCTGCAGCGCCCTTGCGCCTATAATCCGTGCATGCTCGTATTTTGTGTATTCTTCCATTTTTGCCCGGTATTGCTAGTCTTCGTCTCCTTCATCGTCGCCATTGCCATCCCAATAGCCGCCTTCTTCGTCAAAAAAACTCTTCATTTGGCTCACCCCCATCATTTACTGCACTTCATCATCATCTATAAAGCTTTCGCCGCATGACGGGCATTCAACTTCGCCGTCTTCAAGCACAGTGCCGCAACTCGGGCATTCCCTTTGCTCCTCATCCATTTTTCCACCTCAGAACAAGCCTTACTTGAAGCAGCATGGCTCGGCTGGATATTTAAAGGTAGTATTTAAAGCTATCGGAGAAATAAAGGCGAGTTTACCCTGCCTTCTTCCTCAAAGAATTAACCCTGCCCCTTACCTTCTTCAATGCAGAATCCCTGTTTTTGGAGCTTAATAAGTCGTTTGCAAGCTTTGCATCCCCGATAATGTCCCTGACCCAGCTGCTGAAGTCGTTTTTTTCATTGTTTACGTGGTGCCTGAATGTGTCTTCTGCCATGTCCGGCAGCGTGTTTGCCAGCTCTTCCATGTTTTTCAATATTGGGCCATTGTTGACCCAAAAGCACTGCTCGGGAGCCACATCGCACAGGTATTTTTTTGCCTCGTCTTTTGTCACCATACTACATCAGCTCCTTTACAAGCCTTCTTAATATTGCAATCTGGGTTTCAAGCCTGTTTTTTGCCCTTGAAATGTCCTCTGCCAGGCTGTGGTCATAAAATACATCCTTAACCCATGCTGAAAAATCGTTCTTGAACTCATTGGCGTGGTGCCTGAAAATTTCCTCGCTCATTGTCTCAAGGGCGTCGGCAAGTTCTATTATATTTTTTATTTTCTTTCCGTCTGCTACAACAAAATGATGCTCTTCTGGAGCCTCTCCGAGAATTTTCTTTCTTATTATTACTTCTACACTCTGCAACCTTTTCTTAGAAGACTTGCTACTAGCTGTTTTGCCTCTTTTTTTTGCCATGCTACCACTCTTTTAATACATAAATCATTTGCTATTATTTATAGTTTGCGGTTTTTGGAGCAAGTTAATTTATTTCAACAAGCCCTAAACTAATCTTTATGGAGTAGTCTACATTCATCATAGTTTCATAATCAATCTTGCCCAGTTTTTTTATCAGCCTTCTTTTGTCTATGGCCCTTATTTGATTGAGAAGAACCTTTGAAATCTTTTCCAAGCCCGAGCTTTTTTTGTCCAAAACGACTTCTATTGGGTAAGTTCTTTCTATATTTTGTGAAGTAATCGGCGCTACAATGGTTATGGGGCTGTATTTGTTTCCCAAATCATTTTGAATTATAACAGCAGGCCTTGATTTCCTGATTTCGTGCCCTATGGTTGGTTCCAGATTAACCAGCCAAATGTCGCCTCTTTTTACCTCAGCCATTATACTACTTCATTGGATGCCTGCTCCCACTCTTCAAGCAGCTCCAAGTCTTTCTTGCCCATGCACTTGTAAGCCTCAATAAGATCTTCCTTCAAGTTCGAATTCCTTGCATCAGAAATCAGCCTTTTTATTGCAGAATTATAGCTTTCAGACTTGAGCTTGAGATGGTTTAATTCCGATTTCGTGCTTTTCTGGAGCTTTATTGTTGTTATTTCGCTCATGGTATACCTAAAGTATACCTAATATATAAAGGTTTTGGTTTTATAGTTTTGTGGTTTTTTAGGTAGTATCCTAATTTAAACACCATTAAAGAATGCTAAACAATAAAGAAATAAATTTACTTATCTACTTGACTTTAATCCCGTCTACGATAGTACCTTTGAAATCTAACTGGTAGATATGACCACCCAAGTGAAGCACATAAAATGCCTGTGGGCTTGTTGCTCCGACAGACGCTCTAGTTTTACTATCAATTTCCCGGTTCGCAACATAAAATAGAGTTGCTATAGAACCAGAATCTTCAGGATTAACATGTACAAAAGGTGGAAAATTATTTGTTTTTTTAAAACCAGGAGGAATAGGTCCTTGATCACCTTGTCCTGCAACAGTGACCTCTAAACTAGAAACTTCAACAACAATCTTTTTTCCATTTGCTAACTTTAGTTCCATTTTTAATTATGTAAGTAGTATGTGTTTTTAAATCTTTTGCTTTTTATCACTATAAAATAATAAACACTCTTTATCCCACCACCTTAACTTCCCCCAATTTATTCGCCTTCATCCTGAAATCATTCAGTATGTTCATGTAAGCAATGAAAGCCTCGTAAGGGCTGTCATAGGGGTTGAAGTATTTATGCACATCGCCATCATTGAACCACTTTGTGCACATGTAGTAGAAATGGTCGCTGGTCTGCAGCTTTCGCCACTCGTCAAGCAAGGCTGGATTTTTTGACAGTTTCACATGCGGCTCTAAATTGTAGACTTGGCTTATTGCTTCCTGCTGCATCTTGTTGCCAAGCCATGCGCTTAAGTCCCTTTCAATATCAGCCCAGCTTACATAATGGGGAAAGTCAAGCTCAGCAACCGCATCGTACCTTTTTATTGCTTCGCTTGGGGTTACAAAATCATTGTCAGGGTGCTTCAGTATCTCAGACGGCAGATGCCTCAGGAACTCGAAAATTCCCTTGTCTTCCCACTGGTGCTCTCCAAAAGTTTCATAATCCATAAATAAATTCACAACATTGCCGTTGCCGTTGATTTTGTTTATCCAGTCTGCATACTTTGGCGCTGTCAGGGGAAATTCCTTCCAGCTTTTTTCGGAAAATCTAAAGGCAATATCGTCGCTGAGTCTATAATTCTTCAAAAGCAGCTTTATATTATTCAATCCCTTTGGCTTGTAGACAAAATTCGGGCTTCGCCATTGAAGTATGTGGTCAGCGCCTTCTGCGATAATCCCCGCATAGCCCATTTTCCCGATAAATCCTGCAATGTCATTATTATAAACAAGCTCTGTGTTCCTGAAAACTTTCGGCTTGTAATTAAACAATTGCCTTATTTTTTTGCTGTGCAATAAAACCTGCTCCTTAAATTCCTCTTTGGAGTACAGGTATGAAAGCGTGTGGTGGTAAGTTTCGTCAAGAATTTCAACGCAGCCTGTGTTGACAAGCGCCTTGAAGCTGTCAATCACTTCAGGAGCATATTTTTCAAGCTGCTCCAGCACAATGCCTGTCATGCTGTAGGCAACCTTGAACTTTCCGTCTGTTTTGTTTATCAAGTCAAGAATTATGCTGTTTGCAGGCATATAGCACTTGCGGGCTACTTTTTTTATTATCGCTTCGTTTTTGCGCTCGTCAAAGTAATTGTTGTGGTGTCCAATCTCGAATATAGAGTACTTCCTCAGCCTCGGCGGCTGGTGAACCTGGAAATAAAAGCAGACGCTTACCATTTTTGTTGTTTATTTTTTGATTTTAAATTTTTTAAAATATTTCAATACGCCTGCGGCGCATTTTTGTGCTCGGCGGCAACGGCAATTGCTGTGTTTCTGAAAGTTTTACATTCACAACCGATCCGCCTCGCCCATACATTGTCAAAAACATTAAAAGCTGGTTTCCTCTATCATGCTTACCTCAAGAGGACGCTCTCGTGTTTTTGAATTTGTTTTTGTTATTGAGTTATTTTCTTTGTTTTTTATTGTATTCTTCTTTATTGAATTGTTTTTTATTGAATCCATTCTTATATTTAACCTTTGCTAATCAGTTCGTTATAAACCTGAATGCATTTTTCAGCAGGAGTGTCCCAGCTGAACCTTTTTACCTCGAAGTAGCCGTCCTCCTTTAATGTCTCATGCAATGGCTTGTACCTTAAAAGCGCGATTATCTTGCTGCTCATCTCGTCAACGTCCCAGAAGTCAACCTTGAGGCAGTGCCTTATAACTTCTGAAACGCCGCTCTGCTTTGAAACTATTGAGGGAGTCTTGTATTTCATGGCTTCCAAGGCTGTTATGCCAAAAGGCTCGGACACAGAAGGCATAACATAAATGTCTGCCATTTTGTAAGCCCTCTCCACATCATCATTGTTAAGGAAGCCTGCAAAAAGCACTTTGTCGGCAATGCCAAGCTCTGCCGCTTTCTCGATTATGAAAGGCTCCATGTCGCCTGAGCCTGCAATCACGAATTTGACATTCTTCTCATGCCCCAAAACCTTTTTTGCAGCCTGCACAAAATAGTCAGGCCCTTTCTGGAGGGTTATCCTGCCCAAAAACAGCACAATCTTGTCGGTCTTTTTAATCCCGAAATCCTCGTCATAATAATGCTGCGAAAAGTCAACTGCATTATGCACAACTTTCACTTTTTCTGGTGGTATTCCATAATGAGTTACAATTTTATTTTTTGTGAAATTGCTTACAGCAATAACTTTGTCTGCCTTGTGCATTCCATGCCTTTCCAAATCATAGACATGCTGATTGACTTTATGGCCTCCAGTCCTATCAAGCTCTGTTGCATGGACATGCATCACTAATGGCTTGTTCTTCTTCCTCTTGGCCCTTATTCCGGCTCCAAAAGTCATCCAGTCATGGCAGTGTATAACATCAAAGTCCTCTTCCTCGGCAATTTTTTCAGCTGCTAGAGTATACCTATGCACCTCATCGAACAATGTTGATCCATAAATTTTTTGGCTTGGCTTTTTTCCCATAGATTTTCTATATTCCTGCGAGCTCATATAAGGCTGCAAAGCAGAGGCTATTCTTTTTATTTTAACATTTGTTGCAGAAACTAATCTAAGAAAATCAGCATTATCAGCATCAAAGGAGTAAGGCAGTACAAAAGTTATCTCTACGCCTTTCCTGCTCAAACTCTTGGTTAACCCGTAGCATGCAGTTCCAAGTCCGCCAGTGCTCAAAGGCGGAAATTCCCATCCAAACATTAAAACTTTCATTGCTATTGCTCACCATTAATCTTTATTATTTTGTCATCCGATATACGAACAGTTTTTGAGATATTTTTTCTTAGATAGTCTTTGCCAAAAGCAGTCAATTCATAAATTCGCACATAAGCAGAACTAAAGACTTCGCGAACCCATCCCTTGCCGGTTAAATAAATGAGATGGCGCTCAACAGTTTTCCAATTAACTTGGGCTTCGCTGGAAATCTGGTTTATTGTTTTCTGTCCAGAGGCAAGAGAAAGGAGAATAGAGTTTCTTATCTCAATAAAGGTTCTTTTTATAGAATAATCTTCTCTATTGATTAATACCACCCTTTTATTATAATACCTATATGTTATTCCTATTTTAGTTAGAACTTCAAAGTATAAAAAGTTATTGTTTAACTCACTTATTTTTGTCTGAATTTGTTAGTAGCCATTTCCATATTGGCATAAAGTGAATGCCGTATTCTTTTTTCTCAGTATCCTCGGTCAAAAGAAGCAAATCTTTTGTTTTCTTAAATTCCTTCTTCATTGACTGAAGAAGAAAATAAGCAGGTAAAAATTGTAGAGATAAAAAATTAGAGAAAAATTCTTAAATGAAACTTTAGATATGTTTATTTGTGCCTGAAATAAAATGCAAACTTTGCGGAAAATTGATTTCTGTTGGTGATTCTAAAGAGAAATACATTCAATGCCCTTATTGCGGAGAAATTTTTGAGAATTAAAAATTTCTTGAGCTGATGCGGCGTAGAGGTATTTTTGTTTGGAGCCTCACTAGCCGACAACCCAAGATATAAGCATAAAAAATAATGAAATATTTAAACTTAACGCATAAATTTTGTTTTCGTTTAAACAATAAAAATAAAAAATCTAACTCTATTTCTTGTATTTTTTAAGTCTTTCCAATGCTTCCTTTCGGCTGAATTTTTCTGTAATGCTTTCAATTTCATTTACAGAATCTCCCTTGCTTATTCCTAGTCTCTGCAGAAATTTTATAGTTTCCATATGTCCAAGTTCTCTGTATAATACAACTATGCCCTGAAAGGAAATTAATAATCTATGCTCTTCTGGATTTCCTAATGCCTTTCATAATGTCTTCTTTGCTCATCTTTTCAGTAATAGACTCAATCTCCTTTACGCTGTCTCCTTTGCTTAGACCCATGCTCTGAAAGAACTTTATAGCCTTCCCTGGACCTAACCTCTTAAATACTGCTTCCACACCTTCCACAATTACCTTTTTTTCCATTTTCAAACAATAGTTTAGCATATTCTAGTATTAAATTTTCCTTCCAATCTCTTTCTCTTTTATCTCATTATTCATTTGCCTTCTTATGGCGTTCAGCTTCCTATTTAAGTCTCCAAGATACTGCTGTTTAAGGCTTGGAGTTTTCATGTTAACACCTCTTTTTAGTAAGGGTAAGTTTCCCTTTTGACTCTGATGCCAGTCCTCTCTAGCATGTCGATAATTGCATTTTCTTCTTCCTTAGGAAAAGCAATCCTTATAACCCTCTCATCTGGGTTTACAGAATTCAAGGCTATGCCGATTATATTGTTCATTTTGCTATTTGAATTACATAATAAAAAATTTCCTTAAAAATTATTTTTCCTTCTAAGTGGTGTCAAAAATTTATATATTGGGGAACAAAATAGGTAATCAATGGAAAAAAAAGCAGATATTTTGTTTGAGGTTTCGTGGGAAGTGTGCAACAAGGTAGGGGGCATCTATACAGTTGTCAAGTCAAAAACAGCAAAAATGGCTGAGCAGTACGGAAGCAATTATTTCCTTATTGGGCCTTATTTTGCTTCGAAAGCAATTGCTGAATTTCAGGAAGAAGTGCCAAATGAATTTTGCAAGATGCCTTTTGAGGAATTAAAAAAATTGGGGATTATCTGCCATTTTGGAAGGTGGATTAGCGAAGGCAATCCATTTGTAATTCTTATAGACTTTGTAAATTACAAGCACAGGATTAATGATATAAAGCGCGAGCTTTGGGACTGGTACAAGATTGATTCCTTAAGGGCTCCAAATGACTATGACGAGCCTGTTGTCTGGGCATATGCAGTTGGAATGCTTATTGAAAAATTATCAAGCTGTTATAATGATAAGAGAATTGCTGCGCATTTTCATGAATGGCTTTCAGGAGCTGGGCTGCTTTATATTAAAAAAAAGAATGCTAAGGTTGCAACTGTATTCACAACGCATGCTACTGTGCTAGGAAGGACACTGGCAAGCTCAAATGTTGACATTTACAATGTGTGGAGCAAAATAAACCCTGACCAGGAAGTTTACAAGTACAATATAGGGTCAAAGCACCTTGTTGAAAAAAATTCAGCTGCATTCGCTGATGTATTTACAACTGTAAGCGAGATAACTGGAATGGAGGCAGAGCACTTATTGAAGAAAAAGCCAGACTTATTACTGCCAAATGGATTGGACATAAGCAAGTTTCCAACATTTGAGGAGGTTGCAATAAAGCACAGGCTCCAGCGCGATAGGGTAAGGGAATTCATGCTTTACTATTTTTTTCCATATTATACATTTGACCTGAAAGACACTTTAGTTTATTTCATTGCAGGCCGCTACGAGTTTCATGACAAGGGCATAGACATCTACATAAGAGCTCTGGGAAGATTAAATGAAAAATTAAAGCAATTAAAAAGCAAGATGACAATAATCGCATTTATATGGGTGCCTGCAAATTTCAGGAATATAAGGCCGGAACTGCTGGAAAATAAAACCCAATACCAAGATATAAAGGATGCGCTTGAAGAGGTCATAGATGATGTTGAGAAAAATATCATTTACTCATTTGTATCAAACAAAAAGGCTGCTAAAGAAGACTTATTTGACAGCGACTTTCTTACAGAAATGAAAATAAGGGTTGCAAGGTTTATCAAAAAGGGCAATCCTCCTTTATTGACGCATGACCTATATGACGAGAATGATATAATCTTAAAAACCATTGTATCAGCAGGGCTAAAAAATGAAGAGCAGGATCCTGTCAAGATTGTTTATTATCCAATTTATTTAAGCGGGGCAGATGGATTGCTGAATCTAAATTACTATGAAGCCATGCAAGGCTCTCATCTTGGAATTTTTCCAAGCTATTATGAGCCATGGGGATACACTCCCTTGGAAGCAGGGGCTTTAGGGGTTTCGTCTGTCACAACTGATTTAGCCGGATTTGGGAGATACTTCTGCAGTGAGTGCCTGCAAAGCGAAACACCTGGAATTTTTGTGCTGAAAAGACTGAATAAAAGCGATGGCGATGTTGTAAACCAATTAGTTGATGTTATGTTTAATTTTGCAAACCTTTCAAAGGAGGACAGAATTGCAAATAAGCTTCAGGCAAGAAAAACTGCATCGATGGCTGACTGGAAAATTTTTGTAAATAATTACATCGAAGCCCATAATATGGCTGTTGATAAAGCATATAAATAGCTGGGGTCACATGGAAGTAGTTCACAGCTTGGGAATATTAAGCTTAAACAGGAATGTAGACGAGAATGTAGGATTTCTGCTGACAAACAAAAAGGGAAGTTATTGCAGTTTTTATAATGCGCCTTCTTCCAGATACCAAGGCTTGTTCTATTTTGATGAAAAAACAATGGATATGTATAAATTTATCGAGAATATAGAGATTAATGGTAATAACAATGTTTTTAATTTAAAAAATGGTTTCTATTTTGCTGAAAGAAGAAAAGAGGATATTATTGAATCATTCACAATGCCAATGGGCTTTAACTCATTAATCTATGAATTAAACAGCGATAATGAAATTAACTTGTTTTTGGACTGCAAGGCATCTACTGGCAATAGGGAGTGGGGCAGGCATTATGATATTTTTGAGGAAAAAGGCCGTATAATTGTGAAATTTACAAAGAAAACAGATAGAAGAGAAGATACAACTGATGATGCAGAAGAATTCATTTTGTATTTGGCAATTAAAAGCGATAAAAATGCATACAGCAAAATTGACAGGTGGATTGAAAGGCATTATTCATATGATGAGGAAAGAAAATCACCCCCATATAAAAGATATGTTTATTGCGCTTTAAGGCTGGCAGGCAGCAGATTTGTTTTTTCAATGTCAAAAAACAAGAATGACGCAATAAAAGAATGCGAACATGTATTTAATAACATTCACGAAATAAAAAACAAGGAAAAAGAGGATTTTTTAAATTTGTTAAAAAGTGAATCAATAAAAAAAATATCCAGCAATGGAAAAATAAGCAGGGAAATAAAGATTGCCTACATCAATGCCTTTAATTCTTTGAACAATTTAGTTGTAAATCAAAAAGCTAATTATGGGCTTTTTGCAGGATTGCCTTGGTTTTTCCAGTTCTGGGCAAGGGATACTTTA
>JAGVXR010000038.1 GCA_018303645.1 Candidatus Woesearchaeota archaeon | reverse complement strand
CAATATCAATTGAGATGGAAGAAAAGAAAATGTTCCTTAACATCAACAAAACCTGCCGCTTTTGTGCAAAATGCGAGCTTTTGATTGTGAAGAAACAGGAAATAGAAGATATGCTTTCATTAGCATTTCATAAAAAAACATCTGAAAAAGATTATTGCATAATTGGGACAATTGATGAAGCTAATTATTCCGAAGGAGCAAAGGACCTCAAAAATAGCAAGTTTTTTGAGCATCTCCATTTATTCAAGGAAAAGTGGAATTTTGAAATTATGCCAAAATATGTATGGGTACCAAATAAAAAATAGATTTGTATGCTAAATTTGCAGATGTCTTTTTTGAGGAATAATATTGTAATCTGGGCAATATCTTCACATACGGATGAAATTTTTACGCCAATTGAAAGACTGGAAAAAATATGCACTGAAGTTTTTTCATCAAAAAAATTTATTAGAAAAAAAATCAATATAGAGATTTGGGCGCAAAACAATTTTCCTTTAGTAAGCGCATCCATGAGGTTGTTTTATAACCAGTTTAGCTGCAGTGATGCACATCCAAGAATTTTTTCTGTTGACTGCATAGAGATTGATAGCCGTTTGCTTATTGATAATTTCCAGTCACAGGCTAAAATACATGGCGCATTGATTGGAGACTCTTTTGATTTTTTTAAGATATGCTTAAGATTTGCTTACAGTCTTGTGTCAAGACAGCGTTTTATTCCATTCTATAAGGAAGACAATGCATATTTCATCGCAAATCTTGAGGCTTTTGAAGACAATTTGATATTCCGTGATTTGTGTGACAAAGCTCCATTTTCAATAAAGGAAAAAATGTCTGACAAAGTAGAATCAACAGTAAAAAATGCGCTTAATCATTTTCTCAACTTGATAATCATTGATTCTGTTAAGGAAGAACTATCCAAAGTCAAGTCTGAAACCAAGTGTGATTTATGGTTAAGAGGGTTGCTTGGAGAAAAAACAAAGGTAGATGAAAGCATTAAAAAAAGCGCTGATGAATGGCTAATCTCAAGAAATATTAACCATGAACTTGACTTTTCAATGCTTTTCAAGCTAGGGGAACCAGATGAAAAAACAGAAGATTGGAAACTTACATTTCATATGCAATCAAAAAAAGATCCCAGCTTCATTATAGGTCTAGACGAACTTTGGAAAAATACTAATAAACTCCCAATCAAGAATTTGAAGCTCCAGTTGCTGATGGACCTTGGAATTGCGGCAAAGTATTCTAAGATTGTAGAAAAGTCACTCCACAAGCCGCAGCCATCTAAAATCAAAATCACAGGCGACGAAGCATTGAAGTTCATAACTATCGATTCTTTTTATTTGAAGGATTTGGGTTTTGTTGTGCAGATACCAAAAATCATCTCATCAAGAAAAGAACGCCTTAAGGTTAATGTGATTTTTAAAGATTCAGGCAAATTTAAGATAAGTGGCACAAGTTCTTTGGGCAAAGAGCTTTTTGATTTTGATTATTCTGTTGCATTGGGAGATTTGGAAATCAGCCGCAAAGATTTTTTGGCTTTAAGCAAAACTAAGCAAGAATTAGTGCGGATTAAGGGAAAATGGGTAGAGCTAAACCAGAATGAAGTTAATAAGGTTCTTGATTATTTTGAAAAGAAGAAGCAGATGTCACTTTATGATACATTCTTAATAAATACTTCAGGACAAGAAAAATTTCAAATAGATAGTGTCACTGCCCCTAAGCAATTTGAGTCGAGAGTAAAAGGTTTGTTTGATTTCAGCAGAATAGAAGATACGATTGTTCCAAAAGGATTTTTAGGATCATTGAGGGAATATCAAAAAAAAGGATTTTCATGGATGGTTTTTCTCAAGAATACTGGTTTTGGGGGAATTTTGGCTGATGATATGGGACTTGGAAAGACTGTCCAGTCCATAGCATATTTTCTACACTGCAAAGGAAAAGAGCCAAACCTAGTTATATGCCCAAAATCAGTGCTTGGAAACTGGAAAAGAGAGCTGAAGCAATTCTCTCCTTCTTTAAGAGTCCATATACATCATGGAAGTGAAAGATTAAAGAAACCTGAGATTGGCAAGAATTTTGCTGATAAGGATTTAATAATATCCAGCTATGCAACACTTAGAATTGACCAAAATTTTTTTGAAAACATCCAATGGCATACTGTTATATTAGATGAAGCCCAACTGATAAAAAATCCCGTAGCTATGCAGACCCTAGCAATCAACAAATTAAAAAGCAAGCATAGGTTTTGCTTAACCGGGACTCCGGTTGAAAACAGGCTTTCTGAATTATGGTCCATTATGAATTTTGCAAATCCCAGTTTGTTGTCTACATGGAGTTCATTCAAAAAGAGTTTTGCAGAACCAATAGAAATTGGAAATGACGAAGAAAAATCTGCAGTTTTAAGGAGGATAATCAGCCCATTCATAATGAGGAGGCTAAAAACAGACAAAAAAATAATAAATGACTTGCCTGAAAAAACAGAAATAAAGGAGTATTGCAATCTTACTGAGGAGCAGGCTTCAATATACCAGGCAATAGTTGATGACTCAATGGAAAAAATCAAATCAAAAGATGAAAACAGAAGGGCATTGATAATGGCTGCATTGATTAAATTAAAACAGGTTTGCAATCACCCATCAAATTATTTAAAAGATACCAACAGGCTGGACATGCGTTCTGGAAAAGTTGTAAGGTTTAGGGAGATAATCGAATCAATTATGGAAAACAATGAAAAATCACTGGTTTTTACACAATACAAGGAGATGGGGGAATTGTTGAAAAAGGACTTGGAAGACTATTTTTACACTCCTGTCTGCTTCCTTCATGGCGAACAAAGCTCTAAAATTAGGGAACAAATGATAGACCTATTTCAGTCGGATGATAGAAACTCGCCAAAAATATTTATACTATCACTTAAAGCAGGAGGATTGGGAATTAACCTTACAAAAGCCAACAACGTGATACATTTCGATAGATGGTGGAATCCAGCTGTAGAGAACCAAGCAACTGACAGGGCATTTAGGATTGGCCAAAAGAAAAATGTTTTTGTGTATAAGCTGATAACCACCGGGACAATTGAAGAGAAAATTGATGAAATTATAGAAAAAAAATTAAATTTGTCCAATTTAGTGCTTTCAAAAGGAGAGCTAGCGATAACAGAATTAAACAATGAACAATTAAAGGAATTATTTTCATTAAGAAGAGATAATTTGGAGGTGTGAGAATGTATTGGGATTTTTATCCTAGGGCTGCCCCCAGACCAAAGGCAAAGCTCGGAAAGGAACGGAAAAAATTTGGAACCACATGGTGGGGCAAAAAATGGATTGGGATATTGTCAAAATTTGAACACGACCAGAGAATGTCAAGAGGAAGGGCTTATGCAAGAGCAGACATGGTAAAAAAATTTAATATTGCTAAATGCCTAATAAGTGCAAATGTAAAAGGGTCATCTGGAAACTACAAAGTAAAAATTAATTTCAAGAAGTTCAATGATCAAGAATGGGGTAAAATAATTAGAAAAATGACTACGAAGCCGATTTTGCTTAGCAAATTATTAAACAATGAAATGCCTGAAGATATTGAAAAATCTGTGGGACATTCTTTTATTCCAAAATCCTTCAATGCAGAGTGTTCTTGCCCTGATTACGCAAATCCATGCAAGCATATTGCCGCTGTTTTCTATACTTTGGCTGATGAGATAGACTATGAGCCCATGATATTATTTAAATTAAAAGGAATTGACAAGGAAGAACTTTTTAGCAAATTGGGCATGATAGATGAAACCGAGAAAAAGAAAAGGTGATTAAATGGAGAATTTTTTCCAGTTCAGGACAGATAAAAAAATTCAAATAAGAATTGAACCTCCGGATACAGACCTTATCATCATTAAGAGATTAGGGAAGCCTAAATTCTGGGTATCTAACAATGATTTCTATGAAATAATGGGTAAAATATACACCCTATCTTCAAGAAAAGCAATAGATACCTTGCTAAAATAATTTTTTCGTTTAAACAAAAATCAGTCGAAAATCCGCAAAAAATAAATACTTTGACATTTATCGTAAAAGAAAACTAAGATAGAAAAGGGTGGGCATCTCAACTAAGGTCTGTTGCTCCGCAGGGGCATAATTTATATGAAAACCTCTTCTCTCGGAAATCTTAATTTTCCCTTTTGCTTGTCTGCGGCATATCCTATCGGGCACAAAGCTGTTGGAACTAAATTTGATGGCAAATTAAGAATTTTAGAATATTCTTTTGGATCAAATCCTTCCATCGGGCACGAGTCAAAGCCAAGCGCTTTAGCGCCATTAAGGGTATTACCCAAGGCAAGGTAAGCCTGCCTTTGCGCCCATGATAATTTCTGCCCGTCGCTCAGGCTTTTATCAAAACCCCTCATAATATCTATGTACTCAGTGCTTGCTCCAGCTTCCTTCATCAGCTTCTCAAGCTTATCTATGTTGCCGGCAATATCTTTGTTTGCGCAGAAAACCAGCAGATGGGAGCAGGACTCTATCTGCTTTTGATTCATTGACACAGGAGTCAATCTTTCTTTAATCTTCTGGTCTGTTATAACTTTCACAACCCATGGCTGTATGTTAAAAGAGGAAGGTGAGTACCTTATAAGCTCAAGAAGCTCATTTATCTTGCTATCTGGCAGTTTTCTTCCGTCAAACAGCTTTGTTGCATACCTTTCCATTACGATTTGCTTGAATTCCACTTTTGACCTCAATGTATCCGATAACCGACTTTAGAAACCCATATGTAATATTTAAATGTATAGAAACATAATCGATAAGCTTTAAATTAACTCGTTTCTTACCTCCCAAAATGCAAAAATACAAATTGGTGTGCTTTGATGTTGACGGGACTTTGATAGACAACCTTACATTCTCTTGGCAGATATTCCATGATTATTTCCAAACCGATAAGCACAGGAGAGACGATACAAGAAAAAAGTTCTTTAACGGGGAAATAACCTACAAGCAGTGGGCTGAGCATGACATAGAGCTTTGGCGCGAGAGAAGCGCAAAAAGGGAGGATTTTTTCAATGCAATAAAACATTTGAAGCTTATGGAAGGGGCGATTGAAACATTGAAAGAGCTCAAAAAAAGAGGCTTAAAGCTTGCAATAATCTCGGGCTCATTAAACATCTTGCTGGAAAAATTTATCCCGAACTATGAAGAATTTTTTGATGATGTTTTTTTAAGCAGGATTTATTTTGATGAAAATGGCAGTATAATCAAGGTTGATGCAACAGAGTACGACATGGATGGTAAAGCCATTGCATTAAGAAAAATTGCCGATAGGGAAAAGATAAGCCTAAAGGAATGCGTTTTTGTGGGAGACTACCTGAATGACTTAAGGATAATAAAAGAGGCAGGTTTGGGCATAGCGTTTAACTGCAATTATAAAGAGCTGAAAAAAGCAGCTGATGTTGTAATCGAGAAAAAAGACTTGAGGGAGATTTTGAGGTATATTCTTATTTAATCCTCTCTTTCAGCGCAGCAAACATTATAGGCATTGCTATCGTTGCATCGCATATCACATCAACAAACTTGGCTTTTGAGTTTAATTTGCCCCATGAAATGCCTTCCCTTAATTCTGCGCCAGAGCTTCCGCCGGGCTCTGGCCTGTCCATTGTCACTTGAACGCCATAAGAAGCTTTCTTTGAAAACTGCATTGCCTGCTGTATGTAGTTTTTCGGCACTCCCCCGCCAAAATAAATAAATCCTGTTTTTTTTGCAGTCCATGCAATGTCTATTATCTCCTTCAAATCCTCAAAAGCCCTTACATCAACATTTTTTCCTTTTGCAATCTGCCCCCATATCATCAACCCTATGCCTGAGTCAGAAATTGCAGGGCAGAATACAGGAATTTTATTTTCAAAGCAGGCTTTCAATATGGATTTTTTTGGCGTCAGTCTTCCAATCTCCCACAGAAAATCTTTTATTGATTTTTTGCCCTTCAAACTATCAAAATTATGCGCAATGAAGTCTTCCATGCCCTCGTAAATCTTGTTTGGCATTAAAGACTCGTAAACCCTGTCAAAGCCTTTTTTGTAAAGCTCTTCATCATCTGCATTTGCATCACCTTGATAGTGCCTGTAGCCAAGAGCCTCTCCCAAATCATGTGTCAAAGTAGCGCCTGTTGCCACAACAACATCAACCCATTTGCTTTCTATCATATTAATTATTATCTCTCTCATGCCTCCTGGAACAAGAGGGCCCGCTAATCCAAGAAAAACCCTGCAGTCCCTGTCCATAATCATCGCTTCGCAGATATTGATGGCTTTTCCGAGCCTTCCTGAGCCTAAAACCCCTGTTAAAGCCATTTGCTTTGCCAGCTCATTCACGCTCATTTCATTTTTTATTTTTATATGATTTACAGGCTTCATTTTTTGTAGTAATTTATATTTTATAAATAAAAATAAAACACAAAAAATCAAAATAACTAAACCAAGAAGTCAAAACCTATGTTCCAAACTTTCTTACACTATCCATACAGCGAAGTAAACACAATAGTTATTTAAATCTTATTATAAACCCCGCTTTCGAAATGAGCCTGCTGGTTGACGTGCATTCCCATCTTGACCACCCTTTGCTAATCAGTAAAATAGACGAAATCGTGCAAAGGGCTAAAAATGCCGGATTAAGGCGCATAATAACAAACGGCATAAATCCAGAGACTAACCGGATATGCCTTGAGCT
Organism: Candidatus Woesearchaeota archaeon; assembly: GCA_018303645.1. GTDB lineage: Archaea > Nanobdellota > Nanobdellia > Woesearchaeales > GW2011-AR4. The sequence goes on along the minus strand of JAGVXR010000038.1, from coordinate 6,105 downwards.
TTCGGAAAAATATGACATTGTTGAATGCGCCATGGGGCTTTACCCAAGGGATGCATTGAAAAAAGACATGGAAAGCAGCGATTATCCATCAAAGATTTCTGATTTTGATGCTGATGAAGAGATAGATTTCATAAGAAAAAACAAAAGCAATATTGTCGCAATCAGCGAGGTTGGACTGGATTTTGTCAATGGCGAAAGCAAAGAGCAGATTGAAGATTTTGATAGGATGATCAAATTAGCTGAAGAGTTAAAAAAGCCGATAGTTGTGCATTCAAGAAAATCCGAGCAAAAATGCATCGAGATGCTTGAGTCCTCAAAAAACAAAAAAATCATTATGCACTGCTTCTCAGGCAAAAAATCGCTTGTAAAAAGAATCTCTGATAATGGATGGTTTCTTAGCATTCCGACTATTGTTGTAAGAAGCCAGCAGTTTCAGGAAATTGCAGGAAACATTCCAATCACCCAGCTTTTTTGCGAGACAGACAGCCCTTATTTAAGCCCTTATAAAGAAAAAACAAACGAGCCTGCATTTGTAATCGAAAGCTACAAGAAGATAGCAGAAATTAAAAATATGGATGTTATTGAAGTAATCAACAGCATTTACATGAATTGGCAGAAAATATTTGAATAGCCAATCGCTAGTTTTAAATATTCTTATTAAAATGTTTTAAATTATGAAATTGGCGATATTTTTATCCACACTACTCCTTTTTTTACCCATTGCAATAGGGGAGACTAAAATCTTCTCAGGCAATGTCTTGACAGGCACAGATAAGGTCATAGACGAAGGCACTTTCAGATTCACCTATGACGAGCAGAGCAACAAGGTGTTTGTGCAGACTCCGGCAGGAGGCTTGATTGTAGAGAATGGAGCATGCAAGCCAAATGCTGTTTTCAGGGTATGCATAAACAGGGCCAATTTCTCCCATAAGAACATAACAACTTATGTTTATTATTATGAGGTTAATGCAGACATATACAAGCTTACAGGAAGCTTATCTGCGACCAGCAAGGCAACTCCAGATACTCTGCTTCAGGGGGAGCTTTCAGAACTGGCAATAACAATAAGCAATCCGACTGATTTTGAAATTACCGGCATAGCATTCAATTATGACATAATAAACTTCACGGTCATTGAAGCCAAGGGATGTGAGCTGGGAGGCAGCAAACTGGCATGGCAGGGCTCCCTGCAATCCAAATACGACAGGACATGCACTGCACGCATTATTGCAGAGAAAGAGGGCGCATACAGCCTTGCGGGAAACCTGAGCTATTTTAACGGGTTCGAGGCTGAAAATAAGACGACAGACACCTTAAAAATAAAAGTGCTCCCGAAACAGCTGAAGGCGAGCTATCTTATTAATAAGGGCATCGAAGTAAAAAGTCCATTCTATGTCAATATATCCCTGCATAACATTCACTCAAGTGAGAATATCGAGGCTTCTGCAACCATTAAGCTTCCAGCCCATGTTTCGCTACTTAAAGACATCCCGGCTTTCAGCAAGGAAGCCAAAGTTCTAAAGCGCCGCTCAACACTCAAGCCAGGAGACATCTTGAATTATTCCCTGTACATGGAGGCGCTGTCAGAGGGAAAAGAGCCAATAGACTACAGGATTGATTATACAATAAAAGGCATAAGCGATGCCCTAGAAAATAAAACTTTCATTTTAATCCCAGCTGATGCTGAATTGCCAGCTTCTGAAGCTAAAATAAGCCAAGAGCCGGCTAATAATATAATAATAAACAAAACAGCAGCTGATGCCATTCAAACTTCTCAGGCAATGGATTCAAATAAAACAATTGAGGCTGAAATCGAGCCTGAAAACAAAACAGCAGCAATTATAGCAGAGAAGCCAATGCCCAAATCAATGGTTAAATGGATATTAATTTTTGTTGCTGCGGCTTTTGCGGCATTTTTGGCTGTTTTATTCATAGTAAACAGGATTCAGAAAAGCAAGCCTGAAATTAAGCTTGAGAAAGAAGAGATAAAGCAAATTGAGCAATTGCAGGCTAAGCCCGGGCAGCCAACGCTGGAAAAGGCGGAACAAGCTCCACAACAGGAAGCCCCAAAGCAACCCAAGGCAAAGAAAAAATCCAAGTGAATAAAAACAAAAGCTTTTTAAGCTTGATATCCGAGTTTAGCGCTATGAGAGTAACCGTAGACACGCAGCATGATTCGCACGAGGACATAAAGAAAGTAATCAAGATGCTGCAGCACCTTGTCGGCGATTCGCAGGAAGTATTCACCAATGATCCATCAGCAGCAGAATCTCAAATAAGCCCGATTGCAAACATTTTTGGCGATGCTTCTCCTTCTCCTCAAAGCACAACAACCTCAGAAGCAGCAGAAACTCAGGCGCAGGAAACAGCAGCAGAAACACCAGCGGAGGCATCCGAATCAACAGAGGACTTGTTCGCAGAGCTGTTCAGCGAGGAAGAACTGAAAAAGATGGACACTTCCAAATCAAAAGAGGAAGAAGAGGATGAGGAGGAAGAGCTGAAGCCTGCAAGGAAAAAGCACGATATAGAGTTTTATTAAACCTCAATAATTTTTCCTTTCTTTCCGACATTAATGACCTTTGTCTTGCCAATCATCTCCTCTATGCCTTCTGCCTCATGAACATGGCTGCATAACAATATGTCAGGCTTGAAAGTTTCGATTGCTTTTCTGACGCCTTCGCTTCCTGGGAAAATGCTTGAAAATTTCTCCATCAAAGAGCCGGATGGATGGACATGCGTTACAAGTATTTTTTTCTTGGCATCCTTAATCCTGTCATAGCCTTTTTTTATCAATTCAAAAATCTCATCCTCGCTTAGCTGGAACAATCCAATGTTTGCTCCGCCGCATCCAAACAAGCCGACGTCCTTGTATTTTATGGAGTAGCCGTGCAAATTAGTTGCGCCGTAAAGCTCAGCAAGAAAATCAGCAGTTGCAACAGTCTCATGATTGCCTGGAATTAAAATTACCTTTTTGCCTTTCTTCACAAAAGGGCCTATGATGCCTTCTGTTGATGTCTCAGCGTAAGTCAAATCACCTGATAAAACCACCAAGTCAACGCTTTCCTCTTCTGCCTGCTCTGCAAGCTTCTTTGCCTGCGAAGTGTCTCCATGAATGTCACCTGCTGCAAGGATTTTAAGCTTTGAGTGTTTTTCCATAAGCAATACATAATGGGAATTATTTTAAAAACTTATCTCTCGATAATCTCAGCCTTTTCAGTCAAATCAACTATCTTGCTTGGCTTTCCATCTTTTTTGCCTTCGTAAATCACAAAATCTATGCCCAATCTTATTGCAGGGTCTAGGTCCTCCAAAGAAGTCATGTAATCTTCATTAGCCCTGTTCACAGATGTAGTTATGATTGGCACTTCAGCCTCAGCAGCAAGCCTGCTTATCCAGTGGTTAGGAATCCTGATGCCCAGCGTCTTTAACCCCGGGTTTACTTCTTTTGCAATACAATTGCTGTTTTTCAATCTAAGAATCATCGTGTAAGGGCCCGGCAATTTGCTTAGCCATTCCTCAGCTTCTTTTGTTACAATGCAGTTTTCATTTACCCATTCAAGTGAAGGCGCAATCACTGAAAATGGGTTTGCAGCCCTTCCTTTAAGCTGCCTTACTTTTTTTACAGAGCTCGAGTTTTGGGCGTTGCACCCAATGCCATAAATCGTGTCAGTTGGGTGGATAAATACAGAGCCTTTTGTTATTGAGTCTATAATTGATTGTTTCTCAAGATGAATCTCTTCAAAATTCAGGATTCGCATAATTCGGAGAAAGAAGCAATCACTATAAAAAACTTTGGTATATGGATTTTAAAGATTTATCTCAAATACCCAATCATAAATCCTTCTTCCTGCGAGTTTATTTCGTCGTTTTCTAAGTCTTCCTCGATCATACTTTCCTTGTAAAAGTCAAAATCCCCCTCAAACTCATCCAAAAATTTCTGCTCCATTTTGCTCACCTCCTTATTTTTATTCCAGCAAGCTGAGCATCAAAGCTTCTCAGCTGCTTGTTTGTCCGTGTTGTCAGTTCCTTAATTTGCTGCAAAAACAAATCCTCTATGAATTCGTTGCTTAAGTTCATTTTCATCGCCTCCGATTTTTGTTAATCCGCCGCGGCTGGGAGTCTCACCCAAAAAGGCTTAACCCTTTCCGAAATTTGAACCCAGAAGCTCTTTCGAGCAGCAGGGTGTCAATCTGCCGGAATACCAAGTTATCCTACCGCGGCATAAAGTTTAAATATGAGCTAAATAATACACCTTGTGAGGGTGTCAATCTTCTGGAATGCCGGTTATCCTACCGGTTTTATTTTTTATCACCATCTATCAATTTCCATATTTTTCATGAACTCTTTTGTTATAATTGGTTCTGGAATTGCTCCAGCGTTTCTTGATATTGGATTATAGCATTGATAGCATACTTCAAACCATGGCTTTATCGCCGCTCCGCATATCACACATCTTATCATTTTCTCGCCTTTGAATTTTAAAAGCAGGAAAAGGGGTGGAAGAGGAATTGCGAACCAAGTCCTTTTTTCCTGCCAAAGTTTTAATTGCTGTCTGGGTTTAAATATTTCAGCCAAGAATGTCCAGTGTCCAGTGGTTGTTTGCTATATGGAAAGTAAAGCATATTGAATAAATACTGTGTGGATTATTGATGTTATGTGTAATTTTTTAGAAATTTTTAAATACCACTAACAATTCCCTTTAAAATATGTTAGAAGATAAACTCCAAAATCATTTAAAAGAAAGGGCACTTTTAAGTCCTTCTGATTATACAGAGTACAAATTTCTGAATAGTACATTTTTAAAAAGAGCCGTGGATAGTGTAAGATTGGCTTATAGAGTTTTAACTAGAAAAATAGAAAAAGCTGAAAAATTTGGTGCTATTAGGAGAAGTGGGTACAAAATTGATAATGGAGAATTCGTAGAATCACGACATCCAGTATATGTTACTAATGATAGCGTTCTTGATGAAGAATCTTTTAATTTTTTAGATTCTGTCAGAAAGCCTTTACGTAAATATGAAAGTGATATTCCTGGCATGGGTCATTCGTATGCCTATAGCCCTGAAGAAGCTTTAAAAGCTTTTGAAGTCGCCCAAAGTTTATTACCTAAATTAGGTTATGACAAAAACTTATATCCATTTCAAGAAATTGCAAGAGATTTAGTAAAAAGATGCATTGATTGTGCAGATATTAGTGTTAGCTCTCAGCATTTTGACAAAGTTATTGAATTCGCTGATATAGGAAATGAGCTAGATTCAAGATTTAATTTTGGTATTTCCCCCCCTGAATTAATTATTAACCAAATTCTAGACGGGATAACTTCTTTTGAGATCCATTGCCACTTTTATGATAGGGCAGTTGAGAGAATAGAATTAGCTGATAGATTAAATAATAGATTTAAAGCTGGAATTGATGTTAAAAATATTGCCGGAAAAATAGTTGAAAGTTTAATTTCTGATGCAGAAAGAAGTTATCAAGGTGGATATCCTCAATATGCTTTAAAAAGTGTTAATCGAGCAATTGATGTTGCTGTTAAATATGGTATTAAAAAATATGATGAGTTTAGGGGTTTACATAGTAAAATAAGTGTTAAGGTAGCCACAACCACCTAAATTTTGATAGGGTATTCTTTTAATACAGATATTAATTTTAAGTGACTATTCTTCAAATGATTCACAACACAACAAACTATTTAAAAATCAAAATTATCCATATTTTATGAAATGCACCCATCTCATTGTTTCAGGCAGAGTGCAAGGCGTTTTCTTTAGAGCAAACGTTAGAGATAAGGCATTACAATTAAGATTGAAAGGCTATGCAAAAAATCTTGAAAGTGGAGATGTTGAGGTTGTTGCAGAAGGTGATGAGAAAAAAATAAATGAATTAGTTGATTTCATTAAGAAAGGTCCTGGAATTGCAAGCGTAACGGGAGTTCAAGTAAAACATAAAGAGCCAGAAAGCTTTAAAAACTTTGAGGTTAGACGCTAAAATTATGGGGTGGAAAAATATTATTTTGGTTTTGGCTTTATCATTTCTGTTAGTTGCTTGTGCGCAGCAAGTTCAAACAGAACAATCTCAACAGCCAACAGAAAAAAATGTTGATGC
>JAGVXR010000095.1 GCA_018303645.1 Candidatus Woesearchaeota archaeon | reverse complement strand
TTCTTAACATAATCTAAAACTTCTGGGTATTTATTAGGATTTAATAAATTAGAGTGCATGTCAATGCAAGCAGAGTTTAAATCTTTTTTAAAAGATACTTTGTAGTTTGTTGCTCCATTTAGTGGTACACTTGTAGTCCTTACAATTCCATCATTAATATCTTCTCCATAACCGCATCCAGTTCCAGCTATTGTATAATACTTTATATTGTAGGGGGTCTCATCACCTTCTTTTAAATTTTCTATGAAATTATTAGTAGAACTCATTTGCTTGCATTCAGTTGCTGCACCAAAAACACCACAGAACGAGTCTGTACTACCATAGATACCATGATTAGGTGTTCCAATCATTATCAATTTATTAACGGAATCGCTACCAAATTCTTTTATATATTCTCTAGCCACTAATCCACCCATAGAATGAGCAATAATGTTTACTTTTGCCCTGTTAGTGGCATCTTTTGTCAACTCAATTAGATTATTTAGCCTCTCAGCATAATCTTCAATAGAATCACTTTTTGAAGGCTCATTAATAAGCTGACCCTGTTTATTATAAGCTTTTAAATAATATGTAACTTTTACCGTTGATGGTTGATTACTTTTTCCCCAAGACCCCTTAGGGATAACAGTGTTATCGTCTGTAGGAAGCAAAATTCCCCTACTTACATATCCATTTTCTATTAAATAAAGTTGGATATTATCAAAAGCCGCTAATGAGTATTCTGGAGCGTCCCATTTTTTAAAAGAATGTCCGTGCAAAAATATTATAGGATAACTTTTTTCATCATTTCTGCACTCGTCACTTTTACAACAAGGTTTACAAACTCCTAACCAGCAGCATTGTTCTTCTTGTTCTTTAAAATTAATATTAACCTGTTGCTTTATTTCTCCTGCTTCAGATGACCGTGATTTATCTAAATACAATTTTTCGATGGCTTCTTTAATATTGCAATATTTTGATTGAAAATTTAAAGTGTCTTCTTTAAATTTTAGTTTTATTGGAGTTTCGCTTGTGATTTTTAATTCTTCTTTTAAAGGTAATAAATCCTTAAATGGTATTTCATCTACCTTTGATATTTCATTAAACTTAAAACTTGTCAAAAAGAAAAATAATCTTTTGAATTTAAAAGTAAAACTTTTTTCTTTTTCAATCTTAACTTGATTGACGCCATTTTTTGTTTTTGTACATTCATTCATAGCAGAATTTATAATGTTTATTGTCTTATTAGATTGAACTTGTTTAATAAAATCTGCACAATTATCGGAATCTATACTGATATGGTTGTTTTCAATTAATTCATTTATTTGTTTTGTTAGTTCATTGAGTGTCTGTATTTGAATGTTTAAATTTTTAATTTCACTATTTTCATTTTCTATTTCTTTATTTTTTGATATAATTTTACCATTATCTTCCTTGATTTTATCATTAAGTTCTGTTATGTTTTTTATATATAAATCATATTTAAAGCTTTCATCTTTAAAAATTTCTTCAAATTTGCCGCTAATCAAGTTAAAAGTGTTGCATATATTATCTAAATCTTTTATGTCGTTTGATAAGGAAATTTTGCTAAAACTGCAAATGGCTTTGTTTTGGCAAAGTGAACTTGATTCTTCGTCAAGTAAAGTGTTACCGCTAGTAAGAATACTAACTAATAATTGAGACCATTTGGATTTTAAATCATTTATTTGGTTTGTATAAATATTTACTAGTGTTTCAATCTCATCATAAGTGTTAAAGTTTCCGTTATTAAAATTAGTTGCCAGTAAATTTATGTTTTTTTGTATGTCATTAAACTCTTGCTGTTTATTTACAACAGTAGCTAGCTTTTGGTTAGAATTAATTAAATCATTAAGCTTTTCAATTTTTTCAGCGTCTTCATTGTGTCTTTTAACTATTTCGTCTATTTTGGTTGATAGTATTTCTATATTGGTCTTTATATCTAAAATTGAATTAAATTGATTTAAATCAAATATTTTTTGTGCTTCTATGTAATGCGCTGTACCATATAGATCATCTACTTGTTTAACGTTGTAGTTTACCAAATCAAATTTTTGATTATAGGAATCATAATCATATTTTACATTTCCAATTTTTACATTAGATTTAAGATTTGTTATTTTATTATTCAATTTTTGTAAAGAAGCGCTAACCTCTTCTAATTTTGCTTCATTATTTTTTAAATTAGTTTCTATAAATGATTTCGCCGCAACTTCTGCATCATTTAATTTGGGAGTAATATCAATAGAATAGGTTTTAACTGAATATTCTTTGCCAAAAAGACATGAAGATGAATCGCTGCACCAAAAAAACAGATTATAAGTAATAAGTGTAGTAGAGTAATCTGGAACCGTGAATATTTTTGAATAAGGATAGGGAGTGGATGTTGTAATAGTAATTCTTGATTCCTCTGTTTTTGCTGTGTTTGTATTAAATAAGCTGTAGTCACAAATTATGTTACAAATTGAGTTTGTATTTGTTAATTCAATCTGAAATGTTGCTTGTTCACCATGTTTTATATTATATGGGAAATAGTCAGTAGTTGTATCAAATTTTATATCTGCAGAAACAAAACTAGAAAAAAGTATAATAAACATGATAAAAATTATGATTTTCTTTGTTAACACTTACCATCCCCCGACTCCCTATTTTCAATAATCTATTTAAAAATTGCTATTTCATCGTATTAATCTCATCTTTAGGAGTACACAACTAAATACGCCGCGGGGGAGACTTTCAATCATTCTGCCATCGTTCCGTGGGATTGAGCAATGCGAAATCCCACATTGCTTTCCTCTATGAGGAAAGTCTGCGACGTTAGTCGCTTTACATGCTTTTCCCAAGGGTTTTGGCAAAACGCTTTTGAACTCCCGTGTCCTTTCGGACAGTGGATTTTTGTAGCCACTATCAAAGGCATTTAGCCCATAGCAATCTTGCAGTTCCAATTAAGGAATCACCGCAATGGCCGGGCTATGCGACCGCGGCATAGGGAAAAGGTTACTTAATTCATTTATAAAAGTTGTTGATTTGTTTAAAGTTGATTATTTTCAAGATATTAAATCTGCTTCGCAATTCTTGTGCTCGGGCTTGCTTTCCAGCCATAACGCTCGCCCTCGCCGATTTATTCATTGAATAAATTCGAGGCAAAAATTCAATGGCAACAGAATTTTTGCCGAGTGTATCTTACCTCGCAAATCTTCGATTTGCGATGGTGATCGAAAATTGTTTTGCAATTTATCGACATGTTGCGAAGCAACGGATTGAATTTTTATATTTGTTATTTCAATTAAACAACAAAACTTATAAATCAATATAAAATTTTATACAAAATGAAAAAGCTGGTGATGTTTTTACTTGTGTTGATTTTAATGCCTTCTGTTTTTGCAGACTGGTTCTACAACAGCAGGAATATAGTTGTAGATATCAAAATTTCCTCCTCAGCAGAGGTTGTCCCTCTGACTCCAAGCGGCTACATTGAAAGTGCAACAATAAACATGACTTTCTTCCCAAAGCAGACTGACACGCAGGAATTGCTGAGGTTTTACACAAATCCTAAAGCAGAGCTGGAGGAAAACCAGCTGAAATTCACCTGGAAAAGGCCTGAAGGCAGGATTGATTATGAAGTTAATGTTGAGGTTAAGACATCAAATGCAATGCATGAGATAAGGCAAAAAATAGGCTTCCCGATTCAGGAGATTCCTGAAGATATTATTCCCTACACAAAGCCAAGCGAGACTATAGACTCTGGCAATGATGCTATAATAAGGCTGGCATCTGAGCTTGTCAAGGGCGAAGATGACTTGTATGCCGCTGTTTTCAAGATTGCAGACTGGACAAAGAATAACATAGAGTATAACTTGAGCACATTGACTGCAGAAGTAAGCCAAAAGGCATCATGGGTTCTGGAAAACAGGCAGGGAGTTTGCGATGAATTGACTTCATTGTTTATAGCATTGCTGAGGGCAGTAGGCATTCCGGCAAGATTTGTTTCAGGGCTTTCTTATACAAACTCAGATTTATTCCCTGAAAAATGGGGTCCTCACGGCTGGGCAGAAGTCTATTTTCCAGGCTATGGCTGGGTTCCTTTTGATGTAACCTATGGGGAATTCGGGTGGATTGACCCAACCCATATAAAATTCAAGGAATCTGTTGACTCTGACGAGCCGTCAACTTACTACAGTTGGGTCGGCAGGAATGCTGATTTGAAGACAAGAAAGCTTGACATAAAAGGCAACACAATTGAAAAGACAGGCTACTACAGGACTGCATTAAAAATAGAGGCATCCGCTTTCAAAGGCGCGGTCAGCTTCGGCTCCTACAACCTGATTGAGGCAGCCATAGAAAACCCAAATGATTTCTACTATGCAACAGAGCTTCAATTGAGCAAGCCAAAAGAGGTTAAAATCATAGGAAACGAGCTGAAAAGCATTTTATTGCTGCCAAATGAAAAAAAGAAGGTGTTTTGGGCATTAAAGCTGGATGATAATTTAGATAAAAAATACTCTTACACATTCCCCTTGGTTGTGAGCACAGTAAACAATATTTCTGCAGAAACAAGCTTTGCTGCAAGCTCAAGGGAAGATTATGCCTCATTTGAGGAAGTAGGGCAGGCGGCAAAGTTATTGGAAGAGGAAAAGGAAAAAAAGTACTCAAGCAATGTTGTTTTAGAATGCACGGCTTCAAAGGAGGAATTTTACGAGTACGAGGAAGCGGAAGTCTTTTGCAATGCGAAAAACACAGGCAATGTTTTTCTTGAAGATGTGGATGTCTGCTTTGAGGATGAATGCCAAAAAATAAGCCTTGGAATATCGCAATTAAAAAATGTCACATTCAGCATAGACGAGTCAAAGATTGGCTCCAGGGAAATTCCTGTTACATTAAGGAACGAACTTGTTTCAAAAGCCTCTTACGTAAATTTCAAAGTCAATGACATTCCAAAAATCGAGATTGAAAATCTGGAATTTCCGGCAAATGTTTCTTATGATGGAAATTTCAGCGTTTCTTTTACCCTTACAAAAAAATCGCAGTCAAATCCAAAGGATGTTGAGGTTGTTTTCGCTCAAAACGGCATCACTAAAAAATGGAGCATCAATGAATTAACAGAAAACCAGAAATTTGTGCTGAGTTTTGAAGGCAAGCGGTTGAAGTATGGAAAAAATGACTACAAAATAAATGTAGATTATCTTGATGGATTAAAAAAATCGTACAGCGCAAAT
>JAGVXR010000094.1 GCA_018303645.1 Candidatus Woesearchaeota archaeon | reverse complement strand
TCTATTGGAATAACTTCCCTTCTTTTTATTGTTTCTAAAAATGGAGTAATCTCTTTTTTTGTTTGTTCAGATTCCACAATCAAAGCAATATCTAAATCTGACTTTTTAGTTGCCTCATTTTTTGCATAACTACCAAATAGAATTAAAATAAATAATTCCGTTTGTTTAAAAATTCTGTTTTGAATATCTTCTAAGGTTTTTTTAGGTAGTACTTTGCTTTTGCTGATTTCAGATTCATTTATAAGGTTGAGATAAGAAAATGCTAGATTATTATTGAGATTTAAGGAGTAGGTTGTTACATCTCCTGTTTCTTTGGTTTTTACTATCTCCTGCTTTTGAAATTCTTTTATAGCTATCTGTACTATGTTATTGGATTTTTGTCTGCTGTCCTGCTTTATTTGCTTAAATGTCAAACTAGCAAAAATGTCTTTTTTGAATACTGATAGGATGTTTAATTGCTCTTTAGTTAGCATGTTCATATAGAAAAAGAACTTATTTATATATTTACCTATTTTTTGGTATTGAATTACCTATTTTTTGGTAATTTGAAGTTATTCGAATCATATTAAATGTTGAGGAAATATCGCTTTACAGCTTCAAACGGTGGAAAACCGACCCGTTGTCGTTTAACATCCTTTAATAATCTCGAAGCCCTATCCAATTTTGTTTCATCGAATCTACCGCTTTTTTTCGCATATTGGTATAAAAGATCAGTATAATATTCTCTTGGAGCGCCATGTTCATATCCTTCATGTCGCATAAATGTATAGGCACAACCTTCCATATGAGAGTAAGCTTTAGTAAAAACTGCTAGATTTGAAGATTGCAATTGTGCAAGAGCATTCACAATCCTTTTTTGATGTTCAAGGAGTGCTCCATTAGTACTTTCAAAAGTCAAACCTTTTGTTAGTAAAAAAAGCCAGTTTAATGCACAATTAGTAGAAAGGTAACCTTCAAATGTGAAATCATTTGGATATTGTCCTATTCGCAAATTTCGATTATTTTCAAGTTCTTCAATGTTGAATCTTGCTATTTCGAGCGTTTCATGTGAACTACTACGGGTTTCGCTTTGCGCTCAACCCGTAGCGTCGCAGGCTTAGTTAAAGTTGAACAAATTTTTCTGTTCTTTATTTTCAATCTGCTTCCAGTGCTTTTTCTGCCCTTCCCTTATGTATCGCTTTACCGTCTCTGCTGTTACTGCGCCGACTGTCCTGTGAAAGTAGCCAGCACTCCAGAATTTTTTGCCCCACAGCTTATTGCTAAACAACGCAGAATGTCCTTTGCGCATCATTCTGCTTGAATGGGCTTTTAGCTGTCCAGCTAAAACTGGAATCTTCCAGTTCTTCCACTGCTTGACGAATAAGTGCAGATGGTCGGGACCGCACTCGATTGCAGCTATCTCAATTTTCATCTCTTGCGAGCGCTGGATTATATAAGCTACCGTAAGTTCTTTTGTCAGCGGCTCGCTGAAGATGTCACGCCTGTACGCAGGCGTGAACTGTAAGTGCAGGTTTGTCTCGCCTACAGCAGAATAAGAACTTTGCTCGGGCAGATAGTTATGCGCAATTCACTGCTGGTTTCGCTACGCTCAACCAGCGAGGGTTCTTGCGCGCCCTCGCACTAAATTTCCAACCTTGTTTTCTTTATCTATATTAATAAAATAAGAACATGGAAATGACTTACATACCAAAGGTCTATTTTCATATATTGAGCATAGGTTATTTTCTAGCTGAGGACAGTTGTTTTGAGTTAATGTGTACTCTATAATAATTGATTTATTAGAATTTAAATCATAGATAATTTTGCTTGGGACTATGAGATTGTCATATCCCTTCTTCTTAAACTCACCCATTTCCCAATCATGCATGGGAAGGGTTGTATTAGCCACACAAATAATAATTCTATCCATGAAATATGGAGTCTCCTTTAGTGGTTTTGTACTAAGTACCTTACAGCAGTTGCCACATTTCCTGCATTCAAATTTTGGAATCTCTCCTTGTACTGGAATCTTAATCATTCTTTTAATACGTCTCCATATTCCATATAATCCATTTGCTTTTATATAAATCCTTCTTTAGATAAATTAAACAAAAAAATGATGCATTAGAATTTATTATTCGATGTTATCATTTCCATTAATCTTGATTTTGGAATTTCTTCTATGAAGTCAGGATATTGCCTTGCTTTCTTAGGTATCCTCTTTAGTAGCATTGGCTTGTCTAGAAATAAGCCAACCTTCTCAAATTGTCTTTTGTCTATAACACTTTATAAAAAAGCCTCTGAGGGGATTTGCACCCCCGACCTTTGCCTATTTAGAAATGTTACCAAGGCAACGCAATGGCTGCTATGCTACAGAGGCGTTAGGATTTGAGAATTAAGTTATTTTAAAAAACTTACTAAAAACGTGAGGGTATTTGATTTTGAATGTATTTAGTCAATAAACTAGCTAAGAGATGGTACTTTTGATGTGACCTGTTACCATTTCTCCGCCGACAAGGTGACCATTTACAACTTCTCCGCCAACAATGAATTTTATGTCTTGATCAAATGTAGAACCAACGTCACCATTATTGCAACTATCAAAACGGAACATTTGGTAGTTTCCTACTTTAGGATTTGATGTAGCACTGGAACAATCGCTAACTAAATAATCAGTTATTACCAGATTTGATTCTTGCGTATTTTCAAGCTGTAAAGTAATACTATTTTTGTTAACGACAAAATCCATGCATTTATAGTTTGCTAAAGTACATGTTCCTATAGCATTGCTAGATTTTTCGATTTTAATCATTTCATTACTAACCAAAACTTCCTTGACTGCTTCTTTAACAACATCCTTAACTTCTTGTCTTATTTCTTGCCCATATTTACTTCTAAATTCTTGCTCACTACAGCCTAACAAAAATAGACTTAAGATAATTATAGGTATTATTGGATTTCTCATTATTCAAAGAAACAATATTAAGTATATTTAATTGTTTCGATATCTACCAATATGGAAAGATTATTCAAAATTAAGTGCGGGGGAAGGGATTTGAACCCTCGGATCCACTAAGGAACAGGATTGCTCAGCTGGTCTTAAGTTTCGCAAACAGACACTTCAAACGTTGGTGTTCTGAGTCCTGCGCGTTTGACCAGGCTTCGCTCTAAGGAATCCTAAGCAATTGCTTGAGGAATTACCCCCGCATTGCCCGGCAGTATTCCGAATTAGAAAACTATATTTAAATGTTATGTTATTAAAATATTCATTCATACTTGTACTTCTGCAGCTCAAAGAAAGCCCTCAGCCTTTTAAACATGTCCTGCCCGTCTGCTGCAACTGCATTATCGTACTTGTCGCTCCAGAAGTTGTAAATATACTTGTCAATCAAAGCCCTTATGAAGTAATAGATTGGCTTGACCTGGTAAAAGCTGCCGTGGATATGGGATTGTATCCAGCCGTCTATGTTTATAAAAACGTCGCCGTTGTTCATTCTTATTTTTTTGCCGCTCTTTTTTATGGTAACCTCTTTGATGTTATCAAGCAGCGCCCTTAGCACGATTATGCTGTGGTGCAGGTCATCAAGGTGCTTGTGCGCTTCTATAACCAATTCTATCTTCTTCCCGCTTTTGGTGACGTGCTCCATCTTCTTCTTGGGCTCTTTTTCATATCCTTTCTCGCCTATCCAGCTGTCGATCTCCCTGTAGAAATCCTCAACCAGAAAGGGCCCATTGTAGCTTGTCCTTAAGTCATAAAGCACTTGTTTTTTTTCTGACATAAAATCGCCTATGGGGCAGGTTTGGATATAACGGAGTAATGCCTGTAAAGGTTCAAAAACTTCTCGATGTGGTCTACAAGATGGTTTATGTCGTGCACAAGCATGTGCTCGAACCTTTCAGTGTAGGCCTTGAATACAAAGTAATCATATACTGTCCTTAAAAAAAGCAGAATCGGCTTTTCGTCCCACCTGTGGTCGTAGTCATATTCCATAAAGCCGTCAATCACTATGATCAGCCTGCCATTGTCGATTTTCGATTTTTTGCCGTTGTGGGCAGCCTCGGTTTTCAGTATATCATAGCCAAGAACCCTCACTTTTACATGGTACCTTACGTAATCGCTTATCTTTTTCCATGGAGTTATCTGCCATTCTATGAATTTTCCCCGCTCTGTATTATGCTCGAAATCCTTGTCCTGCTTCTTGTCAAAGCCCCTCTCCCACAGGAAATTCTGAATCATCCTGAACAGGCCGCCTATTTCAACAGGCCCGCTGTAGTCAATTTTTTCATGGTCCACAACTATTTTTAGATGCCCCATTTAATGGACTCCTGCAAAATGCCTGTGCTCATATTCCTCAGACATCATCTTAAGGCGCTCCTTGAGCAGCGCATGAAGCTTCAGTACAATTTTATAATACAATTCATCCCACCAGACACCCTCATACTTTTTTGCTGTATCCATATCCTGCCTTTTGCCATCTTCTTCTTTGTGCCGTCTTTCAGGACAACCTCTACATCGCGCATGTCGAATGTCTCTATGTTTACATTTACAACCCACTCGTAATAATCCTCAACCTTCCTTCTTGCCTCAAAATTGTGGGCAAGCTCAGCCCCAAACGGGCTGGGCCTTCTGAGCCTGTTCTGCTTCTCATAAAACTTGAATTTTTTCTGCCTGAAAAAGTCAGCTATTGTCTCGTAAAGCTCCTGCATGTCAAAAACCCCCTTGTATTGAACATAAACAGTCATCGTAGGTGCTTCAACATTATGAAGAAAGTCTTCTGGCTTCATGAAGATTTTTCTGATAATGATTATATATAAAACTTTCGCTGGTTGCGGTTAATCCAAGGCAATGCCCCATGAATAAAGATTTTTGCAAAGCTTTATATACAAGTAATTTACTAAAATGATGTCAAAAAGGTGAATTTATGGGCAAAATAACTGCATTGCTTATTCTGATAACTATACTCATGCTTTCAATGGGCATTGCGCATGCGGCATCTTTCGATGTAAGCATTGTGTCTGTGAAAGACAAGATAGTGGTAGATGAAATAGCGGAATTTGATGTAGTAATCCAAAACAACCTCGGCACTGATGAGGACTTCACAGTCAAAAAGGCAGGCTACCCGTTTTGGGATATGTACACAAAGCCGCTGCAGAACCCGATAAGCCTGAAGGTGCCTGCGCTCGGCTCTGCCTCAATAAGGCTGTTTGTTGACCCGCTGTACATCACGTCTGTTGACACATACACCCTTGACATGGGCGTTGTAATGGAGCGCACAGGGCAAGAGCAAAAAGTGCCCATAACTATAGGCATAAAATCAACAGAGCCTTTGATAGGGGGCTACATCCCGACTGTATTGGCAAGCATAAGCATTTCCCCTGAAAAATTTGACCCGAGAAAAGAATTCACAATAAAGATACTTTTGAATAACCAAAACCCAATAAATTACACAAATCTTACCATAAAGATAGAAAGCAACCTTTTCAAAGACGAGATTCACACTCCATTGGGGCCAAGGGAGGAGAAAACAATTGAGATAGCAAAAAATCTTGATGGCATGGCTTCTCCGCAAAAAGACAGGGCAGTTATCGCAATATTCAAGGACGACAGGATGATAGTCAATCCCATAGTGAAGGAGTTTGAGGTGGAAGAATACTCAACTCAGGAGAATCTTCCGAAAGAGCAGTCTTTCCTCAAGATAAGGAGAGGCGTCAGGGTATCATCCAATAACCCAGATTACAGCGGCACGATTAAGATTGGGACAACACTCATCAAGAATCTGTTTATGACAACATACCCCAAGGCTGAACTGGTGAGTGAGAATGAGCAGCACTACCTTATTTGGCAGGCAAAGCCCGGCGAAGACAAGGCAATGACAGTATACACAACAGAGAATTACAGGCCCATAGTAGTGATTATCGTGCTTGCAATCGCCGCAATATTGCTTTACTTCCTCTTCAGAAGCCCTCTTGTTGTCAGGAAAAGCATAGCCAACATAGGCATGAGCGAAGGCGGCATTTCAGATGCAAAGGTTGTTGTAAGGGTTAAGAACAGGAGCCCAAGCCAGATATCAAGCATAGAAGTCATGGATTCGCTGCCCCACATTGTACACATTGAAAGGGATCTTTCAATCGGCTCGATGCAGCCCCATGCTGTTTTAAAGCACCCAAAAGGCGGGCTTGTGATTAAATGGAACATTGAAGCAATCGAGCCCGGCGATGAAAGGGTTTTGTCTTACAGGATGAGGTCAAGGCTGCCGATACTCGGCGAGCTCAGCCTGCCTGCTGCAAGCGCCAGGTGCAAAATAGGAGAGAAAGTAATTATAAGCAATTCCAACAGGGTCAGCGTTGGGAGATAATGGATTTTTAATAATTTAAGTTATATCGACTTATAAATTCAATCTGGCTTCACAACATAACTTATTTTACCAAACTCAATCCGTTCGCTTCGCTCACAACATATTTGGCAGTGGCATACGAGGCTCGCGACGAGACTCGCTCGCCAGTCACTCGGCATTCAGCTGTTGAAGCCACTTATTTCGTGCTCCCCCTCGGCGCACAGATATCTTTAAAATTTTTAAATAAAAATTCAATATTTTACACAATCTTTATAAATAAAAAACCAATTTCAATCTTATTCCCCACGTAGCTCAACCTGGTGGAGCGCTCGGCTGTAGGGAAACCATTTGCCGACTACGCATTTGCAAGGGATGAAGGCAAAACAGCGCAGCTCCCGGGAGGTCGCTGGTTCAAATCCGGCCGTGGGGATATTATTTTTTACCAGAATTCATTTAATCCTTTCTGCTCAACCCTTGTCTTGATTTTTGCTGATTCCTCATTGTATTTTTCCATATCCTTCTCCTCAAAAATAGGCACTCCGTAAACCCCGTCATAACCCGGCTTGAATGGTATTTTTTGGTGCCTGTTTCTGATGATGTTTTCTGCAATTTTCTCTGATGTTATTTTTTTTAGTTCTTTTTCATCGGCATTTAACACAACTTCAAACTCGTTTCCAAAGGAATTGGTTAATTTGTAATATTCCTCCCAAACCTTTTTTGACTCGACTTTCTCGCAGATTGTGCCGCCAATCACTTCCGACAATGGAATCAGATTCCTGAATGGAACTGAATTTTCAGGAGTATATCCTTCATCCCTGTCTGCAAGCTCCTCGACCCTCTGCGCAACTCCAACAGTCAATGGCTTTCTGCATTTCGGGCAGGGCAGATGTTTTTCAGTTTAATTGACTCTTTTGGCGACAAAACAACATTGCAGTTCCTGTGCCCCGTGTAATGATATTTTCCTTCATGGGGCCACATTTCAATTGTCTCAACAAAGCCTTTTCTTTGCCTGATTGCGTCAAGCAATGCATCGTAGCTTAAGCCAATGTCAAAAACATTTGCTTCTCGCCCAAGCCGCCATGGCCAGAATGAATGCGCATCAGAGCTGCTCAATAAGGTATATTTGTCCAGCGAAGAAAGCCTCCAGTTCATTGCAGGATCGCTGGAAAGCCCGGTTTCGATTGCATGAATTTTATTGGCGTATTCTTTAAAGCATTCTTCTACACTATCAAAGCCACTCATGCTGCCAAATATACCATACCAAGGCGTCCATGAATGCGCCGGTATTATTTCAATGTCATCATCAATCTCTTTCATCATTTCAACCAGCTCTATACAGGAAAATCCAAAAATCGGCCTGCCGTCATAATCCAGCCTGCCTTTTTTCAATAAAGCATTGTTAATTTGCTCGACAACATCAAAATTTCTTGCCAAAAGCAATGTGTGTATTCTTCTTGCCTTTCCATCTTGGGTGTAAATGTTTGAAATCTCTCCCTGCAAAACAAAATGAAATCCTGATTTGCTTGTCAGAATCCCAGAGCCGTCTTCCTTTAATTCCTGCTTTAATTCAGCAAGCCATTTTGGATGTGTAAAGTCTCCTGTGCCTAGAAGATTAACCCCCTTCAATCTCGCATATTTCTCAAGATTTTGTATTGTGATGGCAGAGCTTGTTGCTCTTGAAAACCTTGAATGAATCTGCAGATCTGCGATGAGGTTCATGAGAGAATGGAATGGAGTGGTTTATTTAAAGGTTTCATGTATTTAAAGTAATAAAATTTAAATAAAAGCGACAATTACCATATTTTATGATTAACTTGGAAATAGACGATAGTGGAATTAGAAGTCTACATCCAGGAGATGTTAAGGCATTGCAAAGGGATAAAAAGCTTCTTGTGGATTTGGTTAGAAAACTAGCCCCACCTGATGCAAATGTAGCTATAGCTTTTATTAGTGATGGCGATTACTTTGAGAGTTTTGAACATACATTAAGATTTGGAGTAAGGGTTGGAAATTCATTTAAACCGATTGGTGATAGACAGGTACATTATAGTGAGAATATGATGGCAATGTTAAACTACCATGAGTAATCAAATTAGTATGCTCTCAAACTGCTAATTCTCTCTTTCCCCGCAACATTTAAATAACCCCTTTCAAACATTTCAATCATGGCAAACAATGACATTCTTGCAGAATTCAGTCCTGCGGACATAAATCATTTCAAAAAAGACTTCATGCAGATGATTAGGGTAGGCGCGGAAATCGACAGGCACTATGGAGAGGCGCAGCATGACTTGGACATCTTAATCCCGAAATATGAAAAATTAGTGGAGCAATTCAACAAAAAGTACAGGGGAATAAAAATAAAAACCAAAAAGACAATAGAGCATTTCAAAGTCAGGCTGCTGGTAAAGGAAAAGAACGTCAAGGATTTTTTTGCCAACTCAGCTTCAAGAATCCATGGCCTGAAGTCAGTCGGCCGGACAAATTTCAACCAGATTGATGTAAGCCATGCCGAGAAATTTGCGGCATTTCTTGACTCATTGATGGACAAAGTCTATATTTCCTATATAGACCCCGAAAGCGGCACAAGCACCATTGCGGCTGCGGCTGATGCAAAAGAAAAAATGGTCGAGCTTGTTTACAATCCTTTTGAGATTTTAAGCGAGAATTCTGCAGGATTCAGGATATGCGCATTTTACGCGCTGAAGCACGGCTATAACAAAAAGATTGAGATTTACGGCAGCGCATCGACATTTGGCTTTTCCAACCTCATGGACGAGATAGAGAGAAGGGAGTGGTACGACAGGTTCAATCCGAGTTTTTTGGAGTAATCATATATTATCTATTTCCTTTAGGATGGCTGTATAAACTACATTATCAAGCCTCATTCCCGCTCCTATTAAATCAAACAAAATTTGTTTTGTCTCTTTTTTTGATAATACCTTCTTTTTTAAACATTTAAGGAGAAAGGTTGTCAACCACCAGCACTCAATGCCCTTACTTCTTGCAACCATTATTAATGCATAGTCATTTGAGACTAGAACATCCTTTTTTTCCTCTGCCAATACAATTATTGAGGCGTCTGCCTTTTCTATACCTTCTGATTTGCCGATATTATTTATTTCAGTAAGGTTTTTTGGTTCATTTATTTTTATCCAACTTTTACAAGCTCTCTCAATCTCACTAGAGCCTATTCCTACTTTTACTTCGTCATAAATATCTTGAGTTATTGTTATTTTTTTAAAATACTTTTTAAGTAATGCTAATTTATTTATTCTGCTTAAAAGAATCAATACAGAAGAATCTACCACAGCCATTTTAAGCCAAGTCCTTTCTTAATTCCTTTAAAGAATAGCCCATATCTATATCAGCATTGGAAGCCAAATCGAGCATTTCTGCATAAGAGGCGTCTGCAAGCTTGGCTGCTCTTCTCAATGTTACCTTATGCTCTTTCAATAACTCCAAAGCTTTCCTGACTTTCCACTCCTTTATAGCATTGGCTAAAAGTTTTCTCATTACTTCTGCCCTTTCAGTCTGCTCTTCTTTCTCTATATTCTTTAAGTCCTCAAATTGCTTTTCCCCAATCCTTGCAGTTATTACTTTCATTTTTCGTTACAAATGCATATATTTGTAACTATTTAAAGGTTTCGGTTTTGTTTTTTGGAGTTTAAGGCAAATATTCTAATTAACTTTATAGTAGTTACTCATTCCAAATATTTAAATAGGCTTTGATGTTACTCTATATAAAA
>JAGVXR010000028.1 GCA_018303645.1 Candidatus Woesearchaeota archaeon | reverse complement strand
TCTGGAAAGGCTCAAGCTCCCTGTAGTCAATTATTGTCAATGTTTTTTCCAGCTTTTCTTTTACCTCTTTAAATATCAGTTTTGGATTTTTTGTGACGTCAATGCTCCTTGCCTTAACAGCCAGTAAAGCATAGCCATCCTGCTTTAAAAATAAATTAACATTTTTCAAAAAAATATCAACCTGGCTTTTCTGCGCCACATCCTGATAAACAACATCAACAGCACAAACTCTCTCAATTA
The DNA here is from genome assembly GCA_018303645.1 of Candidatus Woesearchaeota archaeon. Classification (GTDB taxonomy): domain Archaea; phylum Nanobdellota; class Nanobdellia; order Woesearchaeales; family GW2011-AR4. The sequence continues at coordinate 13,405 of JAGVXR010000028.1, read as the reverse complement.
ATTTGTTGATTTTATTTGCGTCTGCCAGTATTGGCGCTATGTTTTTCCGTCCATAGCACAAGAAAATCAAATCCCTCATAACCCTTGGCGCAATGTCGACAGCAAAAACAAAGCCGTCATTGCCGACAATATCCGAGACGTGGCTTACTGTCGTGCCTGATGCAGAGCCAAGATAAAGCACGGCATCGCCTTTCCTGATTCCAATGTTTGGGCTTCCCTTAAGAATTGTTGCTGCAAGCTTGCTCTTGAAGGCATCCCATTCCCTGTATTCAATGCCATTTTCATTGACAAGCCTTTCGCCGTATACTTGTTGCCCTGCGACAACATTAATGGTGTAAAGCTGCCTTCTCCTCTCACTTGATTCATAAACTTCAAATATTTTTGATGGCTTAATCATTTTGAGAATTTATCTTCCAGCCCTTTTCTAAGCCTGTCCCCTATAAACTTGCCCCGGAAGTAGTCAACCTTTGAAGCAATTGATATTTTGTCAGCCAGAGCCCTTGCAATCTTGCCGTGCATATTTTGAGGGGCAGCTGCAATAAGATTGTGGCTTACTATGACGCCGTGCTTGGGGGGTTTTGCGCCTGTTTTCATGTGCCTGAACAATGCTTTTTCAGCCCCAAGAATCTGTATTGTTGAGGCAGGCATCTCGCTAAGCCTTTTTAAGCTACCGGCATGCTCGATAAGCTTTGCGCCCACAATGGCGTCGCATACTGCCTTTATATTAGGGCAGAAATCATCCATCAATGCCGAGATGTAGCTCATTTGGGATTTCCTAAGCTGGTATAAATCGTAAATTTGATGCGCCAAGCCCCTCACCGGCTCCAAGTCTTCCTGCTCAAAATCCGCCCCGAATGAGTCGCTGGGGCTGACTTTTAATTTTTCCAGCAGCTCGCTCTTCTCATTCCCAAGAACATCCTCAACAAATTTTTCATGGTTTTGCGTCGCTACTGAAAACTCCGGATTATGAAGCTCGTACCATTCCCTCAGCCTTTTTACAAGGATACTGGCGGCTTTGTCAATCTCCTCGATTGATTTTACAGCCTGGATTAAAAGAGTGCCGTCATTTACGGAATTTTTAACGTCAAGCTTGGTCAACTGAAGATTTTTATGATAAAAATCGCTGAAAAACCCGTTATTTTTGAAATGAATGAGCATTTTTTTAAATTCGCCATCATCCGGCTCTTTCGGGCTTTTATGCCTGATTTTCATCCCTTCGATAAGTTTTTCCTTATTTTTGTAATCCTCAATGTTTTTAAATAACAGCTCGTCCACTATGCCGAATTGCCCGTCAAAAACAAATACGCCAAGTATATTGGAAAAAAGGTACATATCAGCAGGAAGTTGATGCCATTTTTTAAAGATGTCGAAAATTTTTGATTTTCGAGCATTCAGAAATCAAAAGATTTCTTTAAATGTCGATAAATTAATAAAGAAAGGGAGTTATTAAACGACCATGACATTGGTTTACATAACCTGCAAAGATGAGAAAGAGGCAAAAAATATATCAATGCTATTGCTAAACAAAAGGCTTATTGCATGCGCAAACATATTCCCAATAAAAAGCCTCTATTGGTGGAAAGGAAAGATTGTCAATGGCAGGGAAAATGTGATTATCGCAAAAACAAATGAAAGGAAAATTGGTAAAGTTGAGCATGAAGTCAAAAAAATCCACTCTTATACAATTCCCTGCATTTTGAGGATAGGCGCAAGCGCAAACAAGGAATATGAGAGATGGGCGGGTAAAGAGCTAAGATAGCATGCCATTTCATTTAATAAAAGAGGTGAGGGATATAAAGAGGTTCAATCAGATACTTGCAGTTCTTTTTGAGGAGGGGTTTGATTTCCTGTTGTCAAAAATAAAGCTTAAGCGCAATATACCCCTAATTAAAAGGATCGGGCTGAAGAAAAAAGAGGATCTCAAGCCGGAAGTTATGCTGAGAAGAACTCTTGAAAGGCTTGGACCTACATTCATAAAATTCGGGCAGCTTTTGAGCGTAAGGCCGGATTTAATACCAAAGGAATATTCAAAGGAGCTGGAAAAGCTGCAGGACAAGGTTCCGGAATTTTCTTTTAATGAAGCCAAATCAATTATAGAAAAAGAATTCGGCAAAAGCATTGACAAGCTTTTTCTTCATTTTGAAAAAAAGCCGATAGCATCAGCTTCCATAAGCCAGGTGCACAAGGCAATATTAAGGAGCGGCGAGAAAGTTGCCGTCAAGGTCCAGAGGCCTGATGTGAAGCGCCTGATGGAAACGGACATTGAGATAATGTTTTACTTCGCAAAGCTGCTTGAAAACAACATTGACAGGATAAGAAAGTTCAAGCCAGTGGATATTGTAAGCGAGTTTAAGGAGTGGACTGAAAAGGAGCTTGATTTTAGGTTAGAGGCCAGAAATGCAAAAAGGTTCGCGGAGAATTTCAAGGGAAGCAAGACGGTGCATATTCCAAAAGCCTATGACGAGCTGACAACCGAAAGGGTATTGACTTTGGAGTTTATAGATGGTATTGAGCTAAATGACATAAAGGAAATCAAAAGGCGAAAGCTTGACTTTAACAGGATAATGGAGAACGGCTTCAATGCCGTCATGACGCAGGTTTTTGTGCACGGCATTTTCCATGCAGACCCGCACCCCGGCAACATAATTGTAATGCGGAATAATTCCATTGCGTTTGTGGATTTTGGGATTGTGGGGTATTTTGATGAAAAGCTTAAGAATAAATGCATAGACCTGCTTTACGGCATTGTCGAGCAGGATGAGGAGCTTGTCACGGACACGCTCGTAAGCATGGGCATGGAGAGCGATGATGTGGATTATGGGCAGCTTAAATCAGACATAGGATTTGTAATCCAGCCTCTGCAGCATGCCCAGATAAGAGACATTAAAGTGAGCAGGATTCTTGAAGAAGTTTTGGATATTGGGCTAAAGCACAACCTGAAAGTGCCTGCCTCGTTTGTTTTGTTCGGGAAAACAATAATGACATTGGAAGGCGTGGCTATAGAATACGATCCTGATTTCAAGATTATTGAAACGGCAAAGCCTTTTATTGAAAAAATAATTCTAAAAAGAAAAAGTCCTCTTTACGCATTGAAAAGCTTTGTGCACAGCATTGACAGGTACAGGAAATTTGCGGAGGAATTTCCGGAAAAGGCTGAAAAGGTGCTTGACAAGATACAAAGGGGCACAATAAAGGTTGACATTGAGGACACTGACATAAAGAAGCTTGCTTTGGAGATTGACCGGAGCAGCAATCGCGTTGCATATGGCTTGCTGATTGCAGCTTTGCTTATAACATCATCCATACTGATGAACATACAAAAGGGGCCCACAATATTAGGAATTCCAGTATTGTCTTTTTTCAGCTTCTTTTTTGCGTCTATATTCACTTTCATCCTTTTTATCTCAATAGTAAGGGAAAAGTTCAGGCACTGGTGATAAAATGCCGCAGGCCGTTGTTCATGTTTTGTTTGTCATAATCGTATTAGATTTGTTTAGGGACCATTTTCTTAAAGACAAGAGAGAGCTGCCATTGCACTATATTTTTATCGGAGGGATTGCGGGATTATTGCCTGACATTGACGTGCTGTTATTTTGGATTTTAAACAATTTTTTGGGCATTGGTGTGCCTTGGTTTCACAGAATTTTTACACACACTTTCCTATTTGTTCTGATATTTTTATTTATTTCACTTATTTATTTTGATTTCAACAGAAAATCAAGCAAATTGTTCGCGGTTATAGCTTTCGGGGTTGCCTTCCACATTTTCCTTGACTGGCTTCTTGTAGGCGGAGTTGCGCCATTCTATCCGTTTTCCGGCAGTGTTTTCGGGCTAAACCTGATAGGAAGGCTAAACCTGCCCCTGGCGGTTGAGGGACTGGAAGCATTTGTATTGTTATGGTGGCTCTGGCACGAGGAAAAACTGCACAGGATTAGCGATTTTATTTAGAAACCAGCGAAAATCAAAGATTTTCGTGGCCATAAAAATTCTATGAATTTTTATAGGAACCCAAAATTCTTTAAAAGCCTCATAATCAAGGCAACCAAAAATACTATGCCGACTGCAGTGAATATGTTGCTTTTTTTCTTGTCCTTCATATAGGCAATAGAGCCGGTCAATAACAGTCCAATAACCAAAGAAAACCACTTCCAGCCATCGCTCATGTTTGCGTAAAAAATGTATGCTTCAATCAAGGAGATTGGAGCTGCAATTTTGAGGATTATGTTCCAATTGTGTTTTTCTTCCATTTTATTTATTCTATTGTTGTCCCTTTAAACTTCTTTCCATCCAGCAGATTTTCCAGATTTTTTAAATTATTTCCAATGATGTTTACGCGCATTTTTGATTTTCTAGCCTCTTTTGCAGCAACAGGGTCGAAAGGGACATTCATGCCGGCTTTCCATTTTTGGCTTATTAACCTGAGGTAGCCGTCCCAGCTTATTTTTTGGATTTTTTTGGAATTTTTATGCTTCTTTGGGTCTTTGTCATAAACATAGTCAACATTGCTCATGTTTATTATTTCCCTGACGCCGAGATTTTTGGCGAGGAGAACTGCATCGTAGTCTGTGCTCCATCCCGGCTTCCAGCCTGCTGCTATTATAATATTTTTTTTGAAATTGATTTTTTGGTTAGGGTCAGCGACAATTGGGCCAATTACATCATTTTTAAAAATATACCGTAATAATAACGAATTTAATCTTGTCGCATAAATCCCAATCCAGTCCAAATCCTGATTGCTGAGTTTTGCTATTTTGGAAGCTGCATCCTGCATATTCCTTGCCAACTTGCCGCCGCCGCAATAAATGACGAACTTATAGCCTTTTTTTACGTATTTATCAATTGTTTTTTTGAAATTTTTCAAGAATTCAACATCTATTGTATCAGGCACTATCAAAGATCCCCCAAGCGACAGGACAATTGTTTTTGGCATTATTTGTTAAGTAAATTAAGAATATAAAAACATTTCTAATTGCTTCCAATACCTATGAATGTCACGCCGATTATTATCAACGCAATCCCAAGCCATTTAAGCCTGTTCATTTTTTCGCCAAGAAACTTGACGCTCAGCAAACTAACCCAGATATATGCCAATGCAACAAAAGGGTACAGCACAGACAAGTCGCCGCCTTTTAATGCGGGAATAAACAGCAGAGTGCCCAAGGCGTACAAGGCTACCCCGCCAAAAAGATGGTAATTAGTCATTAACGATTTAAGCTTTGACAAGCGCTTTGCAGATGCTTTTTTCAGCAGAATAGGGCCAAACGCCCCTATTAAAGTTGCAGTTGCCACCAAGCCTATTGCCCATGGTTGTGTTGCCATTTTATATAACCCCGGGGGTGGCGTCTTTGCTTCCAAAGCCAATTGAAGCAATGCCTGCTATGATTAAGATTACCCCAATCCATTTAAAATGATTCATTTGCTCGCCTAAAAACTTTACGCTGAGAAGGCTTACCCAAATGTAACTCGTTGCGATTATCGGGTACAAAACTGAAACTTCCCCACCCCTGAATGAGATGATGAGCAAAGTGCCTCCAACGACATAAAGCAGAACGCCTCCGATAGTGTAGTAATTTGTGATTATGCTCAGAATATCAAAAGCCAAAGTCGCAGAGCCCTTCTTCCACAAAATCTGCGCTGAGGAAGTAATCAGTGTAGTGAACAAAACAAGCAAAATTGCCCAGAGTTTGGTTGCCATTTGAAAATTGGAAGATAAGATATTTAAAAAGTTATTGATTTAAATTTACATTGTTTATTTTGATGTTCAAGCTGGACGTTTTAGCTAAAAGATAGCATTTTCTGGAAAAACCGATAATGCCTCATTAACGAATGTATTTAAAAAATAAATCCTCCAGCCCTGCTGTTGCGTGCGAGTCCACGAGCACGCTCGCGGGAATTCACCCCACTCACCGCCCATTTACATCGTTTGAATTATTCTTTTTCTACTAAAAAATAAACATACCGAAGGAATCCAATATCATAACCCACTTTTATGTAAATAGCGGCTGGAAATTGTTCCTTAATCAGTCTTAGCCCTTCAGAACCTAATTTCATTCTTTTCCAAATAAACTTGGGAAGATCATTAACTGACAATTTCTTGAGCGCCTTTAGCGCATTTTCGTAGCCAAATTCCCAATCTTTTTTCACTTTGATGTTCATATCCATTATTTTTAATATCTTAAAGCCGCTTTTCTTGAAGTATTTCTCATAGTTTTTGCGCGTTTCAAGACTTGGAATTGCCCAGTATCTCATAAATGGATAAAGAACAAGTTCTTCCTGAAGAGCATTTAGTCTTTCTGCTTTGCACCAATCTAGTATCAAAAGTCTTGCTCCTGAGTTCATAACTTTGCTAATCTTTTGCAAGGCTTTTTCTTTGTCAGGTAGATAGCATGCAGCATCGAGAAAGATGACAGCATCAAACTTTTCATTCAGTTCATCTACTTTCATTATATCATGATGTTTGAAACGGAGATTTTTTCTTTTGAATCTTTTTGTATGAGAAAGTTGTGATTTGGATATGTCAATGCCTAGAACATTGCCTTTTGTATTTTTGGCAATAATGTAAGTAAATCTCCCTCTTCCACAAGCGAGTTCGAGAACATTTTTAGCTGTTTTAACTTTTAAGTCTTGTAAATACCTTTTGTGTGTTCTTTTAAATGCACTTCTCCAACTTTGCTTTTTCTTGTCAAATAATGCGAAATGGAAAAAATCATGCCAATATTGTGCATAGAGATCGCTGACTGCAGCAAACATTTTTTCTATGCTTTCATCGTAATGTTCCTTAAAATATTTGAAATCTTTTTTATACATAAAACTATACATGTTGAATGATGTTAATATAAGTCTTTCCATACAGTTAATGAAATTTCGTCTAATGCCCCACGACATACAGAATTCTACTATCGAACCCCTTTCTCTTCTTTGAACTTTTGTTAATCTATTTTTCGTGGGCTGAGCATTGCTGCGAAGCCTACATTTTTTGATGAAACTTTTTCGCAAAAAAGTTTCCCGCCGTCAACTCGCGGAAGGGTTGTTTTACTTCAGCATTATCTCAACAAAGCTGGAGTAAGCCGGTCTTGTTACAAAAACTCCGATTGTAACTCCAATGATTGTAGTGATTGCAAAGCCTTTCAACAAGCCTGCTCCTGCAAATATCAAGGGTATCATTGCAACAACCACAGTTGCGTACGCAAGCATTATTATTACAAATGCCCTCTTGACTTTTTCCTTCCAGTTGTAAACATTTGCAGTTTCCCCCTTCAAGGTTTCGTCTGTTATTACAATCTGGTCATCAACTCCTGTGCCTATGGCGACAAGGATTCCTGCAATTGCTGCCAAGTCAATATTCCATCCAATAAATGCCGCTACGCCCAGCAAAATAATGACTTCAGAAAGCATTGTTATGAGTATAGGTATTGCTATGAGCAGCTTTCTGTACCTTATGCCTATTACAATCGCGACTGAAAGTATCGCAAGCAGCGACATGAGTATTGAATTTTTGATGAAACCTTCGCCCAAGACAGGAGATATTGAGTCTGTCTTTACTATGCTTAGCTTTACAGGCAGCGAGCCTGTTATCAGAATTGTCTGAAGCCTCTTCATGTTTTGCAGTGAGTTGAAGATCGCTTCCTGCTGGTTCGCTCCAGTGCCTGAGCCGGAAATTGCAATTTGGGTTACTGCCTGCCCCTTCAGGTCAGCACCAATGTTCAGCTCGTCAACTTTCTTGTCATCAAGGTAAAGCTCAAGCTTCTCGCTTAAATAATCGCTTCTGCCTGTTGCTGAATCATAAATGACAGTTGAGCCGCTTGTTGCATCCGCCTGCCTTTGGGCAGCTTCCTGGCTCAAAGTAATGCCAAACCTGAACCTGCAAAACCATTGCGAGCCTGATGATGAGCATCCTGCGCTTGGGTCAATACCTGCCTCATTTGCGCTTCTTGCAACGTAAACAATGTCATTGCCGCCCCTGAAAACGGTTTTATTGCCGATCTTTGCCTCAAATTTTCCCTGACGAGCGAGCAAATCCTTTATTTCCTCTTCTGTTGCGCCTGCAATCTCTACTACAATATACTGGTTTCCGGTTCCAAGAGGCGGCGGAAGGTCGTTTGCATCTCTTATCACAATATCACTCAAGCCGTAGACATTCAGCCTTTCTTTCATGTTGTCTATCAGAACGCCAACATCAAAAGAGCTCAGCTTGGTTTCCGGCTGCAAAAGAACCCTTGTGCCGCCCTGCAAATCCAATCCTTTTCTTATATTTGTTTTCGGGGCTTCGTATACTCTCAAGCCAATATCCTCTGTCCCTTTGCTTATTTGTATTGTTTTTTTAACATTGACTTTTTTTGTTATTGTTTCGTTTATTAATTGCAAAGAGCCGTTTATTGTGGCATTTTTTTGTATGCTCTCTTCAACCAGCTTCTCTTCTGTTTCATTTAACTCAATAACCTCGAATTTTTCTTTTGTAATAAGCTTGTAGGTGCCTTTTGTCGTTTTTATCTGCAATGCCCTGTTTGGCGGCAGCGCAGACACGTATTCATAATAATCATCAACGCTATTGATTGGCTTATTGTTGATTGCAATTATTTTTTCCCTTGAGACTGGCTGCACATTCGGCTTTGGCTGCGGAATGCCTGCAATGCTGGCTGAGCTGTTTGTTGCAATGCTCCTTATTGCAACTCCCTTGCTTAATGCAGGGCTTATGGCTATCAGGGAGATGACCAGAAATATAGCAAGAATGATTACCCTCCAGTTTGTTACCAGCTTTTTGATTTTGTAGTTCATTTTATTATATTATAATCCCCTTCTTAGCTTTTCTCTCGATATATATCCTCAGCAATCCGACATTCTGTATCCATGTGTTGAATATGTCTGCTATCAATCCGATAAGCAAAATAATCATAATCTGCCTGATCACCTCGCTTTGGGTTACAAGCATTGCAACCGTGACAGCAACAATTGCAGTTATTGTCTCTGTCATTCCTGTTTTTATAGAGCTTATTATCCTGTCCATTACAGCCCCTTCTTTTCTTTTCAGGACCCTGACTGTAAGCAGGATATCTGTATCAACAGAGTAGCCAATAAGCATCAGGAAAGCTGCAATTCCCGCTGTGCCCACCCTTATATCAAGCAGGTTGATTACAGCCAGTGCAACAGCCATATCTGAGAAAGCGGCAAGAATTATTGCCATACTCGGCACAAAAGTCCTAAAATAAATTAGGACTACCAGCCCCATAAACAGGAATGCAACCGCCAATGCAATCAGCGATTCTTTAAAAAAACTGGCTCCAAGGGAAGAGCCTATAATCTCAATTCCATAATCAACCACGCTTAAGTCAATCTTTAAGGATGACTCAACAGCATCCAGCAGATTCTGGACTTGAGCTTTGTCATTCCCGTCAATATCAGCCTCTGTGATAATCCCGACAGCAGAGCCGGCGCTTTTTAATGTCCTTACCACAACATCGTTTTCAGGGAATTTTGAGGAAATTTGCTTTTCGATTTGGCTTATGTCAATATCTTTTTCATAAGGGATTGTTACAGTCACGCCTCCTTTCAAAGAAACATCTTTTTTTATGAAATCCCCTGTTGAGGATATCTGATAGCCTATTTGAATCAAAGCGAGAAGCAGCATTAATAACGGAATGACAAGCAACATCTTGTATTTTTTGTCATAGATTTCAAACAAGGCATGCTTCAACGATTTTTTCTGGATATTCTGCTGTTTTTGCCCTTCCATAATTCAAACCACCCGAAATAGATTTAAAGAAAAATGTATGGTTAATAAAGGTTGCGGAAGATCGATATTTGATCTTAGAACTTTTCTGTTCTATAGACAACAAAATTTGGTTTTACAATGCGAGGTATGGGAAATGCATAAACTCTTCCATCACCAGCATACTTTTTATCATATCTGAAAGATCGTAAAGCACTCTCAAAATCTTTCGTCTCTGGCGGCACAATTGGATGTTTACCACGCAAGTCTTGGAATAGTATAACCTCTAATTCAACTAATTGTTTTTCAGTTAAATCTTTTTTATTCCTTAATTTTTTTGCTAGTTGCTGTGGCAATTCTGTACGATGCTCGACAAGTTTGCCATCAATTCCTATAAATGCAGTAACATAACTCTTGTCTATTTCTTCAACAACTCTTATTGTACCTTCCTCGTACATTGCACGGGTGGCTCCCGATACTAAAACATCTTCGAATGAGCGATTTACATCTATAGGTCTTAAAAATGTAATTTTTACCACCACTAAATTATAGTTTAGAATGTACAACCCTTTATAAATCTATTTCCCGCAAGCCCTTACAAACCCGTAAAACAATGGCGATGGATTGCCTAGCCTTGACTTGAATTCCGGATGAGCCTGCGTGCCACAAAAAAAGTCTAATTTCGGCAGCTCAATGTACTCCATCAGTTTCGTCTTGTCGGCTCTGTTGTAATAACCAGAAAACACCATTCCATTTTTTTCAAGCAAATCAACAAACTTTGGATTTACTTCATACCTGTGGCGATGCCTTTCCAAGACTATTTTTTTGCCTTTCTCAATAATTCCAAGCCTAAAATACTGTGACTTGTCTTTCTCCAATTCGCTTATCCTTTTTTCATCCTCTTTTACCCTCCCAACTTCTTCATATAATTTGAGCACTTTGGTTTTCTCCTTTAAAATTGCGGCGTAAGCCCCCAAGCGCATTGTGCCGCCGAACATGTGCTTTTCAAGGATTTCCTTTTGCGACGGCTGCACATCAATGACAGGAGCGCTTGTTTTTGGATTAACCTCTGTGGTATGCGCATCCTTCAGATTACAGACATTCCTTGCAAACTCGATAACAGCAAGCTGCAGCCCGTAGCACAATCCGAGATATGGCATTTTGCTTATGCGTGCAAAATTGATTGAATTTATCTTGCCTTCAACTCCGGAAGCGCCGAAACCTCCAGGAACAATAATCCCATCATAATCCTTAAGGGCATTCAATGATTTCCTGTCCTGCTCGAATTTCTTTGAATCCAGCCACGTGATTTCGATTCCCGTGCTTAATGAAGCGCCTGCATGCACAAGGGCTTGGTTGATTGAAAGGTAGGAATCCGCAAGATTATAGTCGCCAATGTCAATGTACTTTCCTACAATTGCTATTTTGATTGTTTTATCCGGGTTCATGATATTTTCAACAAGATTTCTCCATTCCTGCCAATTCGGCTTTTTTTTCGATTTCATGCCAAATTCATTTAATATTTTTTCCCCGAATCCTTCCTTTTCCAGATCCAATGGAATCTGGTAGACTGTTTCAATGTCAGGCTCTGAAATTACATGCTCTGAAACTATATTTGCATATGTTTCTATTTTCTTTTTTCTCACAACATCAAGTGGTTTTTTTGCCCTGCAGATTATGAAGTCAGGGAAAATTCCGGACTCGCTCAGAAGCCTTATCGCCTGCTGTGTTGGCTTTGTTTTCATCTCCTCAATATGGCTTGGAATCGGAAGATATGTTACAAGTACATAGCTCAGGTTCTGCTTTCCAATCTCCCTTTCAAGGCTTTTTGCCGCAAACAGGAAAGGAATATTCTCATAGTCGCCAATTGTGCCGCCCACTTCCACTAAAACAAAATCAAAGTGATTGCTTGCCTCCTTGATTCTTCTTTTTATCTCATCCGGAATGTGGGGAATAAACTGGACAGTCTGGCCAAGGTATTCGCCCTGGCGCTCCCTGTCAATAATTGTTTTGTAGATTTGCCCTGTTGTAAGGTTGTTCCTCTTGGGAATATCCATGTTGAGGAATCTTTCATAAGTGCCCAAATCCTGGTCAATCTCGCCGCCGTCATCAGTAACCCAGACTTCGCCATGCTCTGTCGGCCTTAGAGTGCCGGCATCATAGTTTAAATAAGGGTCTATCTTTATTGCAGTTACCTTGTAGCCATGCTCCTGAAGAATCTTGCCTATGGAGGCTGTCGTAACGCCTTTTCCCACGCCGCTCATTACTCCGCCGGCTATAATGATGTATTTAGGCATAGAAAGAAACACCTCGAGAAAATGCAGAACTAACAACCCCAAAATTTTCCAGTTGCATTACTTGGAAATGAAACACGTTTTATTTATAGTTTATGGTTTGATGAATAAATATGAGATTTTTTCTATATGGAAAGAAATATTATTTAGATAAACTATTTATATTTTAAATCAAATTCTTCTGCAATAACCATTATTAATCAGGATATGCCATGAAATACAAAATAAAAAGCGCGATAATGCCTCTTATTGCGGCAAATGTAATCTTCTTTATATTGCAGATGACTGTCAAAAATTTTACAGAATCCTTTATTTTGGTCGGAAATGATGTTTTTTCCAGGCCTTGGATTTTGCTCACTTCAATGTTTTTGCATGGAGGCGTTTATCACCTGCTTGTCAACATGTATGTGCTGGCGATGTTTGGCAGCATCCTGGAACAGAGAATCGGGGCAAAAAGGATTGTCCTGCTTTATTTTTCATCGGGGCTGTTGGCTTCATTTTTGTCCAGCTTTTTTTATGCAAGGGCATTGGGGGCAAGCGGGGCGATTTATGGAGTGATAGGCGCTTTGATAATAATTATGCCCGGGCTCCAACTCCTGTTTTTCTTCATTATACCGACTCCTTTATGGCTTGCAGGGATAATCTATGTCATGATAGATGTATTCGGTGTGTTTTTTCCTTCAGGAACGGGAAACATAGCCCATCTGATTGGAATTGCTTTCGGCTTGGGTTATGGGCTGTACCTCAAGAAGAAATCATTCGAATACGGAAGGAGATTTGCGTCTAAAAAACATCTTAATAAAAATGAGATTGAGGAGTACCTGAAGACAGGAAGGATATGATATTATTTCTAATTGATAACGCAAATTCGCCCATATTTGCGAGGACGAATTTGCGGGATTGAAATGTCGGAAATCACCAAGATTTATAATAAATTGTTGTGATTTCCGAGCACCTCGAAAATTTTCAAAATTTTCGCTGATTGTCGGACTAAAATCCGAGGTATTATACCGACAATTTCCAATAAAAAGATTAATATATGGCGCCGAGATTCATCATCTTCATGACAGATTTAATCGCTTGCCTTTCATCAGGAGAGAAAAGCTGGGCCCATGTTTCCCGCTTGATAAAAGAGCAGGAATGGAAAAAGATATTTTTGATTACAAACGATTTCGGAAGGCAGAATTTCAAAACCGAGAAGAATGCTGAATTTATAGTTGTTGATTTCCAGAAGCCTGTTTTTGAGCTGATTGAGGACATAAAGAGTGGCTTGAAAGGAAAATTAACAGACTTGGAAGTTGCCTTAAATATTGTTTCCGGCTCTGGAAAGGAGCACATGGCTATTTTGTCTGCTTTATTGAAGCTAGGAGTTGGGGTGAGGCTGATGGCTGTGACTAAGGATGGG
>JAGVXR010000027.1 GCA_018303645.1 Candidatus Woesearchaeota archaeon | reverse complement strand
TTCAAAGGCTTGATGTTTATCAAAGCTATTGTGTGGCCTTCCCTCAAGGCGTCAAGAATAGGCTTTATATGCTCAAACTCCTCAATCACAAACGGCCTTACCATCAATCTTGATTTTGTGTCAATATTCGCTTCGCTTCCAAGCTCAACATAGCCGTGCTCGGCTTCCTCGAACATGTCAGATTGGCTTGTTCCCAGCTTTTCCTTCAATTTGCTTAAAAATCCCATTTAAAATCACCTTTTGCCCAATTAATTTTATTTAAACAAGTTTTTCCATACATCCGCAGATATATAAATCTTTCTATTCTGGAGAGTGGTAAAAATAAAATTTGGCTGGGAATTTATTTGACAGAAACCTATCGAAAATCAGTGGCATGCGAGTGAGCTCGCTCACCACTGATTTTCGGAGGTTTCAAAATTATTTGAATTTTGGAACACCAAAAATTCCAAGAATTTTTGATTGTCTCGAAATTCTATGAATTTCGAAACCTTTTTATAATCCCCTTAGTTCCAAAAAATCATGGTCAAGAGAATAGGCGGCTTAAGAAGGAAGACAAGGTATAAGTTCAGAAAGGAAAAGAGAAGCAGGGGAAAGATAAGCATTACAAGATACCTCCAGTCTTTCAGCGTAGGCGACAGGGTTTACCTTGGAGTTGAGCCTGCTGTACAGAAAGGCATGTACCATCCACGTTTCATGGGCAAAGCAGGCACTGTCAAGGGCAAGAGGGGCAGGTGCTATGAAATCTTAATCAATGACATAGGCAAGGAAAAAACGCTAGTTGTGCATCCAGTGCATTTGAAGAGGGCTTAAAAAATATGGCAGACATGCAAATCATTTCAGAAACTCCAATGAACACTCATCAGCTCAGGAAAGAGCTCGAGAAGATAAAGAAAAGGGACAGCGAGCTTAACTTCAGGGCCGCAAGAACAGAGGAGTATCTGGCCCAGGTTGCAGCCCATAAAAATCTGGACGAGCTTTTTGACAAAATAGCAAAATTGAACATCCCAAGGCTGAAAGAGCACCACATACACAAGATACTTGACATTGCCCCAACCAATGTTAACGAGCTTAAGGCTGTGCTTCAGGGCTATCCAATTACCATAAACAACGAGTCGATGAAAAAGATTGCAGACGCAATAAACGAGTTCTTAGAGAAGAGATAATCTTAAGCCAGTTATGCATAATCTTTATAAAGACAAAACTTCTTATTGCTAAAAATGAGGGTGGCAATGAATCAAAAATATGCAGTGTTACATGAAAGGCTTGTGAAAGAGATGAATGGCATGTCTGGAAGGTTTAGCCCGAAAAGCTACTCAAGGATTGAAAACATTGACAAGGTGCTGCTGAATCGCGACATATCAGTTGAGAAGAAAAAAAGGATTTTGCTCAAAAAGCTGCACAGCTCAATCGCAAGCGCGTTTTCAATAGGAAAAAAAAAGCTCAATAAAAAAATTTTTGACTCATTTAAGAAAAGAATACACAATATAAGAAAGATGGTAATCCAGCTCAGAAGCATAAACTATTACATGGAAACTGCGTTTTTGGACGAGCTGAAGCTTTCCAAAATTAAGGCAAACAATCAAGGAGTGAAGCAAAAAAAGAGCGCAATTGCCGGAGGCGAACTGGAGGCTTTGGAATACACAGCCTACAAGCTTATAGAAAAGGCCGTGGTGCTGGACAAGCGCTTATTAAAAGGGTACTCATTCAGGGAAAGAATGGTTTTTGGCAGGGAAAAAACCGAGGCAAAGGAATTAAGCTCCGTATTAAGAAGAGAGTCAGAGCTTTTGGAGCATCTTGAAGCAAAGCTTCCGCCTCCAAGAGCGGCAGGCACTGCCATGGTAAAAGAGCCGGCATTCACGCATTGGGCATCCAGGGTATTCGCGCTTTTGCTCCATATAGAGCAGCTGTACACGGCTGAAACTGCAATTTTCGGCAAAATCAAGAAAAACAAGTCGGCAAGGAGGAAAATAGGCAAAAAGATTTTGCAGATTTTAAGGGAGAAGTCAAAACTGCTTGAAATAATGCAGCTGAAAGCCGCTTCAATGACAAAATTCAGGCTGGATGAAGGTTTCAAGAGGGAATTGCATAATTTCACAACCACTATAAGCGTATAAACTGAAAAAATGGAAATGATAGAAAGACCAAGGTTAAAAGAAGAGACGGCAATTGTGCTGGACTTTTTGCCAAACGGCTACCATTATGATGGCAGGCCGATGTACATGAAGACCCCGATAGCGCAAGCCATGGGAAAAGAGCATTTTGTGATTCTGGAGCTGGTGCCGAAAAAAGGAATACATTTACAGCCGCTGGAGGAGGTGTATATTGGTGAGGGCAAACGGGACAAGGTGCACCATATTGTGGGTAAAATAGCCGTGGATAAATTAACCGCAACCGCAAAATCAGGCCTAGAGTTCGTAATAAAGGAAATAGTCAAGAAGAATGAGGCAAGGTTTATTGAGTTTTTTAACAAGGCGCATCCCTTAAGCACAAGAATGCACCAGCTTGAGCTTCTGCCCGGGCTTGGAAAGAAGCACATGTGGCAGATAATAGAAGTGAGGGAAGAAAAGCCGTTTGCCAGCTTTTCCGATTTGAAGGAGAGGGTAAAGCTGATGCCTGACCCGGAAAAGTCAGTCATAAAGAGGATTCTACAGGAACTGGAAGGCACGGAAAAGCACAAGATATTTGTAGACAGTTAGCTTCTAAAATGCATTATAACAAAGCGATAAGGCTTGGAAATCTGGCCACGTCAGAAATCGAGATTAGGGACATCCTTAAGGCATGGGCTGCAATTTCGATTGCCTTTGCGATTGCATTAAGCAGCGGCTTATCGGATTTTTACGCGAAGTTCATCATAGCCTCGCTGACAGTCGGCATAGGCTTTCTCCTTCACGAGCTCGGGCACAAGGCAGTTGCGCAGCGCTACGGCTGCTTTGCCGAGTTCAGGAGTTTCGACAGCATGCTCCTGCTTGCGATAGCAATGTCTTTTTTTGGATTTATATTCGCTGCACCCGGCGCTGTCATGATATCAGGGCGCGTGAGCGGGGCAAGGAACGGCAGGATTTCAGCAGCAGGGCCTGCAGTAAACCTGGCTTTGGCATTGATTTTCCTGTTGCTTGCCATTATGCAATTGCCTGGATTATTAATGGAAATTGCGTATTACGGCTTTGTGATAAACTCATGGCTTGCATTATTCAACATGATTCCGTTTTGGCTGTTCGACGGCTACAAGGTGCTGAAATGGAGCAAGGCGGCTTACGGTATTATTGTCGCTGCGGCATTTGGGCTCATGCTGCTGCGGAATTTTCTGCCCTTGCCCCGCTAAAATGGAACACTCAAGATGCCCCAACTGCGGCAGGAACCTGACAGAAGACGAGATTTACTGCTATTTCTGCGAGACAGACTTGCAGAAATGAAAAATAAGAAGAAAAAAGAAAAAAGCCGGCAGAGCCATTAAAATAAAAAACAACCCAAAAAGAAAAATCCAGGAAAATTTACAAAATCACATAAAAAATTTTATCGTCGATAAATTTAAGCTGATGGTTTTTTTGCCGGAAAAAGATAAAAAATTTGGATTTTTTTGTTAAAAAATATCGTCTAAAAATCAAAAAAAAGAAAAGATTTAAATACTACCTTTATAATTAAATTTAAATTCGAAAAGAGGATTTTAATCTAAATAAAAATGAGCGAATTCGGATTGCATGTTACAATCGATGCATCAAGGTGCAACAGGCAAAAGCTGATGTCTGTGCCGTTGGTGTATGATGTTCTTGATAAGCTGCCTGAAAAGATAGGCATGACTAAGATGATTCTGCCTTATGTGGTAAAGTGGCTTGACAAATTTTCAGAGGGCACGCCGGGAGTTTCCGGGTTTGTCATGATTGCCGAAAGCCACATAAGCATCCACACATTTCCCGACCAGGACTATGTTTTTATGGACATCTTCTCCTGCAAAAACTTTGACGCGGATAAAGCCATAAGGTACCTTGTGGGGGCTTTTGAAGCGAAAAAAGTTGAGAAGCACATCCTGAAAAGGGGCTTGGATTTCCCAAGAAGGGTCATGATAGGCGAGCAATTAGCCTGAAATAACTAAGATATAGGGAATTTTGATTATTTATTAGCTTGTCAAAGTTCTCTATAACCAATATTCCAGTTCTTAACCAGAGATTTCTGATAAAGGGCAGTTAACAGAAGATTTTTATTCTGCAGGCACCCACTACCAACCATGGCAGGTAATCTAACGCATAATAAAATCAAAATCGGGCTTGTGCAGGCAAAAGCAAGCGATAAAATTGATTCCAACCTGTCGAAGACGGCAAAGCTTGTCAGCCATGCTGCAAGAAATGGAGCATCAATAGTCTGCCTTCAGGAGCTTTTTGCAACGCCCTACTTCTGCCAGCAGGAGAGAAAAGAATTGTTCAGGCTGGCAGAGAGAATCCCGGGCAAAACCTCAAAATTTCTCTCAGAAACCGCAAAAAGAAATAAAGTTGCATTGGTTGGCGGCTCTATTTTCGAAAAAGGCGAAGACAATCATTACTACAACGCCTCCTTAATACTTGATGACAAGGGAAATTTAATTGGAAAATACCGCAAGATTCACATTCCGCATGACCCAAATTACTATGAGCAGTATTATTTTAGCGCCGGCAATCTTGGCTATGTGCAGGCAGATTTCAACAATGTCAGGATAGCGCCTTTGATATGCTATGACCAATGGTATCCTGAAGCTGCGAGGATAAGTGCCTTAAGGGGGGCATCTGTTATATTTTACCCAACTGCCATAGGCTGGACATCTGACATGAGGCAGAATGAGCCGTTTTCAGCAGAAAGGTGGGAAAATGCCATGTGCGGGCATGCTTCAATGAACGGGATTTATATTGCTGCCGCAAACAGGGTAGGAAAAGAGCAAGGCATTGAATTTTGGGGCGGCTCCTTTGTGGCAGACCCATTTGGCGAAGTGGTGAAAAAGGCAAGCAGCGCAAGGGAAGAAAGCTTGGTTGTGGAAATTGACTTAAGCAAAGTGCTTGCTTCACAGGAAGGATGGGGCTTTTTAAGAAACAGAAAGCCCATGACTTACAGGGGATTATACGAGATTTGATGCAATATCATGAATTCTCCAAAAGAACTCGGCTTTAGGATGCCTGCGGAATGGGAACGCCAAGAGGCAATCTGGCTCGCATGGCCGCACAACAATGACACATGGCCGGCTGAAATGCTTATGGAAGTTGAGGATTCTTATGCCAAATTTGTCAAAGCTTTGTATGATGGGCAAAAGGTTAAAATTCTTGTCAATAATGCTGAAATCAGGAAAAATGCTGAAGCAAGATTGAAAGGCAGTGGCATTAAAGACTTCAGTAACATTCTTTTCTACCAAGTGCAAAATGTTGATGCATGGATTCGTGACTATGGGCCAACCTTTGCTATAAATGACAGAACAAAACAAAAAGCAATGATTAAATGGGTGTTTAATGCATGGGGAAACAAGTACGAGGATTTGAAGGAAGACAATAGAGTGCCTTATGGGATAAATAAAACAATGAAATTGCCTCTTTTTGAGCCAGGAATTGTTTTGGAAGGCGGCTCAATTGAGGTTAACGGCTCTGAGACGCTGCTAACAACTGAGCAGTGTCTTTTAAACAAAAATAGAAATTCAAATCTAAAGAAAGATGAAATTGAGGAGTATCTCAAAGACTACCTCAATGTTTCCAATATTTTATGGCTCAGGGAAGGCATTGCAGGCGACGACACTGATGGACATATTGATGACATTGCGAGGTTTATAAGCAAAGATGCAGTAGTTTGCGCCTTTGAAGAAGATAAAAGTGATGAAAATTATGAAATTTTGCAAGAAAATTATAACTTATTAAAGCAGATGAAAGATGAAAGTGGCAATGAGCTAAATGTCATTAAGCTTCCAATGCCGGGTTATGTCGGAGACGATGAAAGGAGGTATCCGGCAAGCTACACAAACTTCTACATTGGCAATGAAGTTGTTGTTGCGCCGGTATTTGGGCACGAGAATGATAAAAAAGCTTTAGAAATTCTGCAAAAGTTATTTCCCACTAGAAAGGCTGTCGGCATAAATTGCAAAGCTATGGTGTATGGATTTGGGGCATTGCATTGCGTAAGCCAGCAGGAGCCGAAGGTTTAGATTTCTAAACTGACTAATACAATACTTTAGCTTCTGCCTTCAGCGGCTTTATGGTTAACCCGGCTTCCTGCCTCAGCGATTCTGCCATGTCTGTTTTTTCCCACGAAAAGTCAGGGTCTTCCCTTCCAAAATGCCCGTAAGCTGAGGTTTTCCTGAAAATCGGCCTTCTTAAGTTGAGATGCTCGATTATCCCCTTTGGAGTTAATTTGAAATGCTTCCTGACAAGCTCGACAATCTTTGCTTCAGGAATCTTGCTTGTGCCGAAAGTGTCCACATTTATTGAAGTCGGCTGCGCTATGCCGATTGCATAGGACAGTTGTACTTCGCACTTATCTGCCAATCCAGCTGCAACAACGTTTTTTGCAACATACCTTGCGGCATAAGCTCCGCTCCTGTCAACTTTGCTCGGGTCTTTGCCTGAAAAAGCCCCGCCGCCATGCCTTCCAACACCGCCATAAGTGTCGGCAATTATTTTTCTTCCTGTAACTCCAGAATCGCCTTCAGGGCCTCCAATGACAAACTTGCCCGTGGCATTGACATAAATCTTTGTGTCTTCATCAATCCATTTGCCGCAGACAGGCCTGATTATTTTTTCTATAATCTCTTCCCTTAGCTCGTCCTCGCTTATCTTATCAAGGTGCTGCTGGGCAATAACCACTGCGCTAAGCCTTTTTGGCACATTGTCATGATACTCAACGCTGACCTGTGATTTGCCGTCAGGGCCTAAATCCTGGATCAGCCCCCTCTTCCTTAATTCTGCAAGCTTCATTGTAAGCTTGTGGGCAAGCATGATTGGCAGCGGCATAAGCTCGGGGGTTTCGTTGCACGCATAGCCATACATCATTCCCTGGTCGCCTGCGCCCTGCTCTTTGCCGGAGCCTTCATTTACGCCTTGCGCAATGTCCGGGGACTGCCCGTGGATGCTTACAAGCACTCCTGCGTCCTCGAAGTCAATTCCAAACTGGGGGTTGGTGTAGCCTATGTCCTTCAGCACCCTTCTTGCGATGCTTTGTATATCAGAATAGCCCCTGGTTGTGACTTCGCCTGCAACCACCACCAATCCTGTTGTTGTCAGGCACTCGACTGCAACCCTTGAATAAGGGTCCTGCGCATACAACGAATCAAGTATTGCATCGCTTATCTGGTCGCATATCTTGTCAGGATGCCCTTCTGTAACGCTCTCGCTAGTAACATATGTTATATTTGCCATTTTACCACCTCATGTTTATAGAATAACCCATTAATGATGCTGTTTATTGTGGTTTTTAAAAACTTTTGTGATAGAAATATTCCAAAAGGAATAAATTTAAATAATGGTTAGTAATAACAAAAATAAGGCAGATTGATAAAAATCAGATTAAACAATATTAAATAAACCAAAAACACAATAAACACGTTAAAAAATTAAATTAAACAACGTCGCTTCCCAATAACGGCATAGCTCCGTTAACACGCTGGGCGACATTTTTGCTATAGCAAAAAGTCCCCCTTGGGAGCCCAGCTCAGGAAAGTATTGCTAATAGTCTCAACATATTTGCGCCGAGGGGGAGCACTGAAAAAGGCAACCTCAACAGCTGAATGCCGAGGCGCCAAATTGTTGTGAGCGTAGCGAACGGATTGAAAATTTAAAAGACTTTAAATAAAACTTTTCAATAAAATGACTTACGAGCTTGAAGAAATAAAGAAAATCAGGAAGAAGCTTGGATTGACTCAGACAGAGCTTGCCAATCGAGCTGGAGTATCGCAGTCGCTTATTGCAAAAATTGAAAGCAGCAGGATTGACCCAACTTATACAAAGACGAAGAAGATATTTGCTGCACTGAGCGACCTGGAAAGGAAAGAAGAGATAAAGGCAGAGCAGCTCATGGCAGGCAGGATAATAAGCATAGCCCCGAATGCCTCGATAAAGGAGGCTATAAGCAAAATGAAGAAATCCCAGATTTCGCAGCTTCCTGTAATAGAGGAGCACAAGCTTGTGGGTTTAGTGTCGGAATCAACGATTCTTGACGCTTTGCTGAAATCAAAGGGCAAGGAAGTAAGGGAAATCATGCAGGAAGCCCCCCCAATAGTGTCAAAGACAACATCTGTGCAGGTGGTTTCCAGCCTTTTGAAGCACTATCCCATGGTTGTGGTGGCAGAAGAAGGCAAGCTGGTTGGATTGATTACAAAGAGTGATTTGCTGGGGAAGCTGTATGGGGGGTAAAATTACTATTTTCTTAAATCTTTAAGTTTTCCAAACTCATAAACCTTGTCCTCAACAGCATAAACCTCGAAATTGCCAAGGTTTTGGCGAAGAAAAGGGCTGAGTATACCTTCCTTTAAGATATCAGTTCCAGGCACAATAGTATTAAAAGACGGCTGCACTATCAAATTCCTGCCTTTGTATTTGCCTTTCAAAAAGCATTTAACCTTCTCAACTCTGGCGCCTTCTTTGAGGGAAACAGCAGGATGCTCGTGCCCTATTATAATAGTGGAAACATCTTTAAGCGCTTCTTTTGGAATCTTGTCACCATGCGCTATCAGGGTTTTTGATGATTTTTTTAATGAATTTTTTCCGTTGTTGGATTTATCCGTTGCTGGTTCAATTACAACATAATCCAAAACTTTAACATTCCTTTTCCTGGCTATTGGCCCAAGTATTGTATCGTGGTTGCCTTTGACAAGTATGATTTCATCGCAATGCTTTGCCAGCAAATCAAGAAACTTAAGCGTGTTGCGCCACTCCTGCTCTGAGATTGCGCCAAATTCATGCTTTAAGTCGCCGTTTACTATTATTCTGTCTATTTTTTTACCTTTCAATACATTAAATATGCCATTCATACGCTTAACTATCTCCTCAAGCTGAAGCCTTGGAACAAGAACGCCCTGCTTATTGAGCGCTTCTTCATAGCCAATATGGACATCTGCTATGACAAGCGTTGAGCCAAAGTACAGCGCTAAGTCAACTATCTCTATGCCTTTTAATATTATCATGTCTGGCAGAAATCTATCTTGCTATATATATCTTAACAAAAAAAAATAAAAAAAGAAAAAATCATACGTTAGGCTTTGCCAAATCCCAGACATCCTTCAATCCAACAACAACTGTTGCCGGAACTACGAATGCCAAGATGCTGTCAAAAATTGCCTTTAAGTAGGGTCCTATTAGCTCTACGTTGCTCCACGATTCAATCTGAGCGCTGCCTGCATAGGCAACCACTACTAGAACAACTGTAACCCATAAAAACTCCTTGGTTTCCTTTCCTGATATATTCAGGAATCCCACCACCAGACCTAGCACAATCAGCAATGACCACAGCCATGCTGCTGCTGCGCCTAGCATTGGGGCTGCTAAACCAAGCACTACAGCTATAATTACTCCAATAATGAAAGAGTAATTCCCAATTTGCTTTTCCATTTAGTTTCACCTCCGAGTGTGAAAATTTTTTTTATATATACTCTTAGGAATGCCCCTATATAAACCTTTCGGAAAATTCGGCTTAATAAAGGCATAATTTATGCTTATTTCACTTAACTAAGGCTAAAAACAGCTTATTTTTAAAAACAGAGATTGAATTATTATTCTAACAAAAAAATTTTACAACAAAATTTGGGAAAAATGGTAACTATAAGCGAGTTCACAAAAACTAGCCCACCCCCATCTCGGGGTTTTCCGCAAATTTTAAATATAAGCTCAATATAAACACTTTAAAGGGATTTTTACCCAAAAATACTAATGGAGGTGGAAAAGCAAAATGGCGAAAAAGATGGGAGAATGGGCTTTTATCATAGGAGTGTTAATAGCAATTGTTATAGGCTTATTTTCAGGCAGCCTTGAAGCAAATGTGCAAGGGTGGCTAGTGTTGTTGCTGGTAGTATTAGGATTGATAGTTGGATTATTGAACGTTACAGCAACAGAATCAACACCATTCTTGATAGCAGCAGCAGCGCTAATGTTAACTGGACTGTCAGGCGACACATTAAGCAACATACCAAGAATTGGAAGCTACCTGTCTAGTATTGTGGTGCAGATAGCAGTTTTTGTGACACCCGCAGCTATTGTAGTTGCTTTGAAAGCCATACAGTCATTGGCTAAGGAATAAGGCTTTCTTTTTCTTTTATTTTTTTTAACATCACAACTTTTAATAATATCTTGAAAATCTCTTATCAGATGAAAGGCGCCCTATATATGGATGATTCTTACCTGAAAGAGTTTGAAGCTGTAGTTGAAAACGTTAAAGATGGGAAGTATATTGCTTTGGACAAGACAGCTTTTTATCCTGCAGGAGGCGGGCAGCCTCATGATACAGGAACTATGATTTGCAATGGTGATGAGTACCCTGTCGTGTATGTGGGCAAGTTCTCAGGCATTATAAGCCATGAGATTGCCAGGCGGGGTTTAAATAAGGGAGATAGAATTATAGGAAGGATAGACTGGGACAGAAGATATAGGCTTATGAGAATGCACACAGCAGCCCATATAATAGATGCTGTGCTTTACAATGAAGCTGGCGCGTTGTGCACTGGCAACCAGCTTGGAACTGACAAGTCAAGAATTGACTTCTCGCTTGATGTTTTGAACAAGGACAAGATACAGCAATATATAGGCATAGCCAATGAGTGGGTTAAGAAGGCAATTGATGTAAATATTTACTCTCTGCCAAGGGAAGAAGCGCTTAAGATACCTGGCATTGTGAAGCTTGCAGGGGCAATGCCTCCAGAAGTTACAGAGCTTAGGATTGTTGAGATTCCGGGCATTGACATACAGGCAGACGGCGGAACACAGGTAAAGAATACTTCTGAGATAGGCGAAATAAGCCTTGTTTCTGTGGAAAACAAGGGGAAGAATAACAGAAGGATGTATTATACTATTGATTAAAAGGATTTACAGCATTTATCCATGGTATTTTAAAGTCTTTGGTATTTTCTGTGTAGATGTTAAAAATTCCATTTTCCCTCATTGTGGCTGCTAAAAGGGAATCCCAAAAAGAGGTTTTGAATTCGTTTGCCATTTCTATTGCTGCCAAGACAGTTTCCGCATTATAGCCTATTTTCTTAAATCCATGAAAATCAACAACAAATCCAGCAAAGGTTTTTGCTTCCTCAAAACTTAATTTTGCCCTTTTTGTCGTCACAAATACAAATTCCGCCAAATTTTGGGAAGAGACGGCAAGAATTTCTTCTCCCTGCCAGCACCTGTTTACAAGTTTTTTAGCCTTCTGGATTTTAGGGCTTTCGCCTTTTTCAGCAGCATACACCAGTATATTTGTATCAATCAGAAAAAGCTCAGACTCTGTCATATAATTCATCCCTGTTGAATTTCCATCCTTTTAATAAATACAACCCCTTATTCATCATTTCCATGGCTCTTTTGGCAATCTCTTCTTGCCTTTTTTCCTCAATCCACCTTTTAACCGCTTCCTCTATAGCCTTGCCTAAAGCGCCCTTGCCCTCCCCTATCTCGCTTTTTGCAGTTTGTCTTAATTCCTTTTCCACTTCATCCTTCATGCTTATAGTAATTATTCCCATATCACATATTTAGATAATTGATATATTTAAATATTTCGGTTATTTAAATACAAAATAGCTACATCTTTCTAGTAGTAACAAAATAGAAAGGTTTATAAAGGGGGAAATAGAGTTGTTTTATTATACTCTATAGGTGGTTTAATGGTTAATGTTAAAATTATAGACCCAAGTAGAATAAGATGGGAAGTTCCGAATGTCTTGTATAGAGGAAACACCCAAGCTCGTTTTGAGGATAGGATAATCACTTCGTTTGTCAAAGGAAAACCCATTTACTATGGATTTGAAGTAGGGGGAAATAAAGGAAAAAGAACCTATGTTGATACAAGTCCAAGTGACGGCTTATTTTACGCATCTTACAGAATAAAAGACATAATAGGGGGAGATTCCATTTTAACTAAATATCCACTCATAATGAGCATACAAGCAGATAAATATCTTGATAAATTAAGAATGAGCGACGAAGGTGAAGGTATGTTTATAGAAGGTGGAATAGATGCAGATGACATAAATGTCTTATTTGGTTCTGAATGCAATAAACTTCCTGAAAAGATTAGTAGATATATGATTTGCGAGGTGGAATTGCACCAACTTGACAAAGGAAATAGTCTTATCAAAAGATATCAACAAAAACAAAAAAATACAATGTCAGATTTAGAATTGCTCTGTTTTGGTTATACTATGGAACTTGCGCCACGACAACAACGGCAAAAGAAGATTGCTGAAGCTATGGCATATCTGACAAGGAAACTAGAAGGCAACTAAAAAATGCTAAACCAATCTGGAACAAAAATGGAAGAACTTATTACTTTGGAAAAAGGCAATCTTAAGGCTCAGATTTATAGAGGACAGCTTGTAAGCATTGCTAAATTAGGTAGAGAATACATGCATGGTGGAGGCAAACCTGATGATTTAAAATCACCTGATGATGGGGTTGGGTGGAACAAATCTGAAATTTTTATGTATCCTGTAACTGGCCCTGTTTATGACTATAAAGTTCAAGTTGGAGATTTATTTTTCCCTCAAGACCAGCATGGCATTGCCAGATACCGCACTTTTCGTGTCCTAAGCCATGATAAAACATCCATATTTTTGGTGCAGGAATATCATGGAGGCAAGGTGCCTAATCCAAAACATGAAACTAATAAAGAGAGTCCTGGGGATATTATTTGGCTTCCATACAATCTGGAAAAATCAATAGAACTGCAAGGTGACTCCGTAAAGGTTATGTTTGGCTTAACTAATAATTCAGATAAAGTTATGCCTTATAGGTGCGGCTGGCATCCTGACTTTAAAGCACCTGTATCTGGCAAAGATGGGCTCTTTGAATATGGACGCCAAACACTATCTTTGGAGGATGTAATAGAGGCATCAAAAGAAAAAGCAGGTCTTCCAATTTCAGGAGTCGATTCTATAAAGTTCACAGACAAAATAACAGGAAGGCATATAGAACTTTCAAGCGAAGGTTTTGGAAATTTAAATCTTTGGAGTCCAGGAGCAAAATATGGGCAAGTTTGCATTGAACCAGTAACTCAGCTACCTGTTCTTGATGGGTCACAAAATTATTTTACCAGTGGGAAATTTGAGCAGCTAGAGCATTCACAGAAAAAAACTTATTCGGTTACTATAAAACTTGGCTAATAGATTATTGTCTTAAACGAAAATGCTAAACCAATCACTCCAGATTTTGAGGACAATGCAGTATCCCACAGGCTTATTTGCAGCCAGCAGGATGACTGCCAAGACAGGCTACAATCTTGCCTGGATTAGGGACAATGTTTACACGGCAATCGGCTTGGAAGCTGCGCAGAAATACAATATAGCAAAGAAAACTCTGAGGGCTTTGCTGGACATACTTCTGAAGCACGAATACAAGATAGACTGGGCTGTAAAAGAAAAGCCAAAGCACCATTACCAATACATTCATGCAAGATACGACCCAATCACAATGGAGGAAATATACGAGCAATGGGGCAACAAGCAGAATGACGCAATCGGCGCTTTATTGTTCAAGATTGGGGATTTGGAGGAAAAAGGCATTAAAATAATAAGAAATGAAAATGACTTGAGAATCCTGCAAAAACTGGTTCATTACCTGCAAAGCA
>JAGVXR010000093.1 GCA_018303645.1 Candidatus Woesearchaeota archaeon | reverse complement strand
CAGCCACCACATGCTAATCGGCTTGGGAGAGCCTCCAAAAGAGCATGATGAAGACAGGATTCTGAAGCTCAAGATGTCCAAAACCAATCCTGACAAGGCAATCCTCATGAACGATTCGGAAGAGGAAATAAAAAGAAAGATTGCAAAAGCATACTGCCCTGCAAAAATAACAGAAGAGAATCCAATGCTCGAATATTCAAAATACCTTATTTTCGAGAAATTCAGCGCAATTGAAATAAAGCGTCAGGAAAAGTTTGGAGGAGACTTAGTCATAGAAAACTATGCAGAGATGGAAAAGCTCTACAGGGAAGGAAAAATCCATCCGATGGACCTGAAAAATTCAGTTGCTTACTACATCAACGAGATGATAAAGCCGGTAAGGGAAAAGTTTGAGAAAGACTCAAAACTGAAAAAGCTTCTTGAAACAATAAAAGGGTTTGAAGTGACGAGATAGTTATTTCTGCTCTATCACAACCAGCGTATACCTGCTATTCAGGTATTTCTTTGCAACCCTTTTCACATCATTTATTGTAACATTCTTTATTTTTTCCAGATAAGAGTCAGCAAGCTTGGCATCCTTTATAGTTTCCCAGAATGCAAGGAGGTCTGCGCGCTGGAAATTGTCCTCTATCTGCAGGGCATTGCTGCCTTCGATGTAAGTCTTGGCTTCCACCAAGTCATTTTTATTTATGCGCCGGAGCTTTTTGAACTGCTCCAGAATTATCTCCTTTGCATGCCCTATCCTGCTTTTGTCCAAGCCGCAGTACACAGCAAACATCCCATAGTCAATCTCGCTTTCGTTATTGACTCCAACCTGGTAAGCCAATCCCCTCTTGTTCCTTATCTCGTCAAATATCCATCCTGACTGCCCTCTCCCAAGGATTGCAGCAATCACGTCAAAAACATAGCTGTCGCTATGAAGCCTCGGCAATGTTTTATAGCCAAGCGCCATGTAGGAATTGCTGGTTTTTCTCTTCTCAACGAATTTTTTCATTTTTTTCTGCAGAGGCTCTTTTACCATTGGCCTTCTTACCAATTTATTCGGCTTCAAGCTGCCAAAATACCCCTCAATTTTTTCCTTTACTTTGTCGACATTGCCGACAACGGAAATTATCATGTTGTTTGGGATATAATGCGAGCGATAGTAGTCGGCTATGTGATTCCTGTCGAAGCTCTTTACAGTTCCTACAGTGCCGTAAGTGGGGTTCCTGGCAGGATGCTCATCAAACAAGGTTTTCTGGAACAGGATCCACTGGTGCAGCCTTGGGTCGTCAGTGACCATGTTAATTTCCTTCAAAATCACCTGCTTTTCCTTCTCTATAATTTTATTGTCAAATACCGGATTGGAAACCATGTCAGAAAGAATGTCAAGTGCAATATCAAATCTTTTATTTATTATTTTTATAAAGAAGCTTGTCCTGTCGCCTGTTGTATAAGCGTTAAACTCGCCCCCGTACTTTTCGATTTCATTTGCAATTTCTCTCGAGTCTTTCCTGTTTTTCGTGCCCTCAAACAGCATGTGCTCCAGGAAATGCGCCAATCCAAGCGTCTTTTTGCCCTCAAAATTGGAGCCGAACCTGAACATGACTTCAACAGCAACTGATTTGGAGGCATTTTTCTCAAAAATCAAGGCAGCGCCGTTCTTCAGCATGTGTTTTTCCATAGCTAGGGGAAAAATTTAAATGGTTTATAAGAGTTTTGAATTATAATGAAGATAAATGAGTTAAGGCTAATATTAAAAAAGAGGAATGCAGATGCTGCTTTATTCTACAATTCAGATTCTTCAAGAACTAATCCCAATATGCTTTATTTTTCGGGATATGGGGGGTTGGGCGCACTGGTAATCCCGAAAAAGCAGCCGCCATTTTTAATAGCACCTGAAATGGAATTCGAAAGGGCAAAAAAATCAATGGTTAAGAAAGTGTATTCAATGGAAAAAAAGAAGTTTTTTGAGTCAATATACAAAATTGCAAGGAAAAACAGGTTAAAAATAAAAAACATTGCAATTGACAAAAGCAGCTTCACATTGAATTCTTACAGGCATTTCAGAAAGCAGTTTAAAAATATAAAATCAAAGGATATTGCCTTGGATTGCCTCAAATTAAGGGAAACAAAAACAGAAAAGGAAATCAGAATACTAGAGAAATCGTGCGCTTATGCTGATAAAATACTGCAAAAAGCAATAAAAAACTTCAGGCATTTCAAAACAGAAAGTCAGGCTGCTGCTTTTCTCGAATATGAGGCAAAAAAACTGGGCTTGGAGTTATCATTTAACCCAATTGTTGCTTCAGGAAGCAATGCAAGCATGCCCCACCACGAGCCTTCAAATTCAAAAATAAAAAAAGGCTTCTGCGTCATAGATTTTGGAGTAAAGTACAAGGGCTACTGCTCTGACATAACAAGGACAATTTATGTCGGCAAGCCAAGCGAAAAAGAAAAGGATACATATAATATGTTATTGAAGATACAAGAGAATGCAATAAATCAAATAAAAGAAAACAAAAAATGCTCTGAATTGTATGATTTTGTTGTTAAAAGCCTTGGAAAGTACAAAGATTATTTCACTCACGGACTTGGGCATGGCGTTGGAGTTGAAATACACGAAATGCCCAATCTGACTTTAAATTCAAAAGACAGGATAAAAAACAGCATGGTTTTTACAATAGAGCCCGGGATTTATTTTCCGAAAAGGTTTGGGATAAGAATCGAAGACACAATATTGTTCAAGAATAAGCCAATTGTTTTGACAAAAACATCAAAAGATTTATTAATTGTCTAAAATCACTTTACCTTATGAAATATAATGAAAAAGCATTTAGCTTTCTATTCAATTGCACCTTTGTCCAGGGCTTTGCACGAGCTTGGAGCTGATGTAAGCTGCATAGGCATAAATAAAGAGTCAGAAGGACTGGAAGCTTTGAAGGATATATGGAAAGCATTTGAAGAATCAGAAAAAGGAATAAAGAATGAAAAATCAAATGCCTTGACTGGATTTATCGAAGAGGTTGACAAAAAGGCAAAAGGTGAGTTCAAAAAAATATTCAAAAAGCCGGAGTTTATCATAGTGGCAAAAGAAAACAAGTTTGCCGGAACTCTGGACTTGCCGTTCCACGCAGAATGGTTTAAAGAATACAGAATGCAGGAATTGATGCAGACATCCAAAATCTTGTGGAGGGATGTTTATGCCCTGAAAAAAGGCGAGAGGGTAGGCATTGGATTCACGCTGATACCCACTCAAGATTTAATCGGGCACCCGTTAGAGGACTATCTTGATTCCTACTCAATAATATGGGCTATGACGCAAGCCGCAAAAAAGTCTGCAGAGCCTACAATGAGCGCTTGCACTTTCAGGGGCTCGATGCTTGAGAAAAGCGAAAGGACTTCTGACTTAAGGGCAACTTTGCTCGGATGCGAATTGTCAAAAGAGATTGATGAAGGGCCTTTTATTAAATATAAAGAATTATCAAAACTACTAAAACTTGGCAGAATAAAGCCGATAGACTTGTCATTCTCCATAAGCGCAAAAGGCTATCCTGGCAAGCATTTGTTTGGCGAAGTGATTGGCTACCCATCTCCAAATAAAAGGACAAGATGGCTCACTCCCGGGCAGATGGTATACAAGCTTGATTTTTACCCACAGACAAAATATGACGGCAGAAACCCTCTTGCAAGGGTTGCTTTCACAGAAACTATACCTATTGACATTTTCATCGATACAAACCTTGTTGACTGGAGCGATATAAGACAAAGAAATCAGAAAATAAAAGATATAATGGACAAGTGCGACGTCATCTACGTTGAGGGAAAATTAAAGGAGAAATACACGACAAAACTGGAAGTAGGCTTGGTCAAGAGCGACGGCTCAAGAAGATGGGTTAGAAGAAGCGACACTGATGTAAGGGAAAAAATAAACAAGGAATACCTGAAAATGACGGGCATCAAGGCAGGCTGCATGGGCAACATTCCGGGAGGCGAGGCTTTTGTCACTCCTGAATACATGAAGGGAATTTTTGTCGGCGATGTTGTTGTGCATGTTGACCAGAGCTACCAATTAAATGAAAAAAAACCGATTGTCGTGGAGTGCTTTGGAGATACTTATAAAATTAAAGACGGACCAATGGACATAATTGGAAAGATAAGCAAAAGGAAGGAAGAATCAATGAAATTGCTGCTTGAAGCCGAGAAGAACAAAAGCCTGCCGCAGGATATAATCGACATGAAAAAGAGAAACTTTGAAAGGGTTGGCGAGTTTGCAATAAATACCAATCCAAAAGCAAGGCTTTGCGAATACCTTATTGTGAACGAGAAAATAGCGAGAATGATGCACATTGCCCTTGGCTCGGGGTTTGAGCCTGACAGGAGCACGGAATACCACATGGATATTGTGTTTAATGCGCCAAGGCAGAAATTAGACGTTTATGGTATCAACAATAAAGGAAACAAGCACTGGATTCTGAAGAATGGGGAGTTTGTGAGATGAAATGTCACTTAATAAATCCTGTAAAATAATTCTGAAGGATTGTATGAATTTAAGGAAAAATGAAAGCTGCTTGATTGTAACCGATTCTAAATTAAAATCAATAGGTAATGCATTGTACAAAAACTCATTAAAAATAACAAAACAATCAAAACTAATTCTAACAACCATACCAAAAGCTCATGGAGAAGAACCTCCACAAAAAATCGCAGATGAAATGCTAAAGCATGATGTGATTTTAATGCCAACAACAAAATCTTTGAGTCATACAAAAGCAAGGGAAAATGCCATTAAAACGGGTGCGAGAATAGCAAGCATGCCTAGCATTACAACTGACATGATGAACAGGGCATTAAATGTTGATTTTAATAAGATAAAGTCTATCAATAAAAAATTAATTTTAAAATTAAAAAACAAAAATAAAATAAAGATAACTACTAAAAAAGGCACGAATATGGAGTTTTATCTAAAAGGAAGAAAATGGCTTGGAGATGACGGCATCATGACTAAAAAAAAGGCATTCAGCAATCTTCCTTCAGGCGAAATATTCATTGCACCGCTTGAAAACAAAACTAATGGGATAATCGTAGTTGACGCAAGTGTCTACGGCATTGGCAAAGTTGACAAAAATATAGAAATAAAAGTTAAGAACGGATTTATTGCCGATATTAATGGAGGAAAAACAGCAGTTCAATTCAAGAAATTATTAAAAAACAGGCTCTATAAGAATGTTGCAGAACTTGGCATCGGCACAAACTACAAAGCCAAGATAACAGGCAATGTTTTGGAAGATGAAAAAGCAGCTGGAACCTGCCATATTGCATTCGGCAACAACAGGCATTTTGGCGGCAAGGTTGACGTGCCTTTTCATGTTGATGTTGTTGTTAAAAAGCCGACTATTTATGCTGATAAAACTCTATTGATAAAAGACGGGAAATTTAAAACATAACTTAAACCACTATCATTTTTTAAGGAAGAATTTCAAAAATTTTATAAGTTGGCTTTGTGTAAAAACTAAACCTGTAGTAAATAGAACGGTTAGGCCAAGTACAGCAGAAGCCCCAGTTATCACATTGTCATTCATCCCTAACTCTGCCATTGACCCCTCCCCTGTCAGAAAGTAATAACTAATCAGTAAAAGCCTTATCCCAACAAAACCTAACAATGCCATTGATACTGCTACACCCATTTCTTTTGTTAGAACGCTTTTACTTCTTAAAAATTTGTAATAATATTTAAGAAGCTCACCCCATTTAATATTTCTTTTTTTAATCTCCAAAAAAAGAGTCCCTATTTCATTGTTTATAACTTTTTCCTCTTCAAGTAATTCTTTATAAGCATTTATGTTTTCATTACCAGCTAAAATGGATTCTAAAGACCGCCAAGAGTTCGTCAGGTCTGTAGCGTAGCGGAAGACCTGATGGTGAATTGGCGGACAAAACCAATAAAAAGACTCTTTCTGTAAGAAT
>JAGVXR010000026.1 GCA_018303645.1 Candidatus Woesearchaeota archaeon | reverse complement strand
TCTTTTTTCTTGTTCATGGTGGACACCTCGATTGTCCACCCCCTAGCACAGCCTAACGGCTGGCTAGGTTTTAAATTTATGTAGGATTTCTACTGAGCTGATTGCGGCAAAAAACATAAAGAATAAAAAGGAATTGTGCCCAAGTGCAGATTCGGATGAAAAAGTCAGTTATTCTGGTATTTGCATTTATGCTTCTGGCTTTAAGCTCTTTTGCTGCCCAGATGCAAAGCGAAAGCTACAAGCAGAGCGTAATTGTATCAGAGGGAGGGGATACAACCACAAGCTCTTCCTATAAGAATAGCATAGCAACCGGAATAATAAACAGCGTTGTCAGCTCATCGTCCTATATCAACAGGCTTGGATTCTTCCACACATTGATGCTGGCAGACGGGCAGTTTTGCACATCTGCTGCCCAATGCGAAGGCGGATTCTGCTGCAGCAGCTCATGCGCAAGCTCTTCCTGCCCGACAGCTGCAGGAGGCGGAGGGGGCGGAGCAGCGGCAGGAGGCGGAGGGGGCGGCTTGTTTGTGGAAATAATAAAGGATTTCAGCGTAAGCCCAAGCTCTATAGAAGAGCAGTTGACTTTGGGCGCGGCATCAACAAGAACAATCACAATAAAAAACACAGGCAATGTAAATCTGGACTTTGTATTGAGCGTTGTTAGTATCGAAGAACTAGTATCATTGTCTGAAACAAGTTTCAGCCTCGAGTCTGGGCAGGAGAAAAATGTGGACGCAACCATAATCGGAAAAAAGCTTGGATCTTATCTTGGCGAAATAAAAATTAAGGGAGATGTAATTGAAAAGTCTATAAGTGTTGTTGCCAATGTTGAATCCAAGGATGCCCTATTCGATGTGAAGCTTGACATCCCGTCAGCCTATAAAAAGATTGGAGCCGGAGAAGAGCTGAAAGCTCAGATTACGCTGCTTAATATCGGCCCTGCAAGGAAAGTTGATGTAACCGCAACCTACATAATCAAAAACAAGCTTGGAGGAATTGTCCATGAAAGCTCAGAAACATTTGCTGTAGAATCACAATTGTCTTTTGTCAAGTCGTTTAAGCTGTCGGAAAGCCTGCCTACGGGAGATTACCTCATAGTAGTCGAGGTAAGATACCAGGATTCGTTTGCTGTTTCAAGCGAGATATTCAGCGTGGTTTCCAAGGAAGAGGCAAAGGCAGGAATTTTGACGGTAAATATTAAGTTGATTGGATTTATTGTACTTGTAGGGTTTGGAGTTTTATTTGCGTACACGCTAGTGCCCAGATTGAGGGCAGGAAATCTTGAGAAATGCCGCAAAGCGATAAACGATGCAGCTGAAGCAATCGGCAAAAATGACTTGATGAACGCAAGGAACCTCTATGCAGGGGCAAGGAGTATATACATTCGCTTGGAGCCGCACGACAAAAGAGAGGTTTACAACAGACTGATGGATTTATACAGGAGATTGAAATAATCAACCGAAATATATTTAAATATACGAATTTGAATTCTTAATAGTGTTACACTACGCGTTACACTACAAAAAAGAGGTGGATTTTTGATGAATTTTTGTGATTTATTTGGATTTATATATTCCATGCTCTTTGCCGGGGTGATAATTCTTGGCATTTAAGAGGTATATTAAAAGGCACGGAAAGGTATTGGGCCCTTATTATTATGAAAATGTCAGGAGCGATGACGGAAAAATCAAAACAGTCTATGTGGGCACAAATCCCGAGCAGCACCCGAAGCACAAACTGAGAAAGGGCTTGTTTTTCGTGATTGTTGTTCTGGCGCTGATTTTGGTTTTTGGCAGCCTCCTGTTCTTTTTGCAGAATAAGGGCTATTTGATAAATAAGGTAACATTGCAGGAGCCTGATTTTGAGATTGACCAGATTCTGCTCAAGGTTTTGATACGGAGCAACGAGTTCATAGAGAAGCAGATAAGGGTAATGAACACCGGCGATGAGATTGTAAACATAGAGATAAATGCAGCAGGACTCGATATATTGAGCATAGACTCAAATTCTTTTGCCATAAAGCCCGGGCAGACAAAGATTGTAACATTAACTTTTTCGTCTTTCATAAAAGAGCAGAACATAGAGCAGCAGCCCGGCATTTATGTGGGAAAACTCGCTGTCAATTCCGGAAAGGCAGCCAAAGAAATCCCAATCATTGTTGAGATTGAGACAAAGAACGTGCTTTTTGACATGAACCTTAATCCCATGGCCATTGAAAGGAAGGTTAATCAGGGCAGCGATGCAACAATCGAAGTGCGCTTGTTCAACCTCGAGAGCATAGAATCCATCAACGTTGATGTTGAGTACTTTGTCAAGGATATGAACGGGAATACCGTTTTGACAGAGAGCGAAACAGTTGTTGCAAAAACCCAGGCTTCTTTCTTCAAGACAATATCAGTACCTAAGAACCTAAAGCCAGGCCCTTATGTTTTTGCAGCCAAGGCTGTTTTTGGCAGCTCTGTCGGGACAGCAAGCTATCTGTTCGAAGTTGTTGGCCCTGAGCCTGAAGCTTTCACGGACTTCTGCAAGAAAAGCGTGCTTTGCCTGGGGCTTTCATTGACGACATTGCTTTTGCTGTTTGCATTGACTGCTTACTTTTACTTTTTTATTGGGGCATATCTTTATGAAAAATTCACCGGTATAATCACGCTGCCAAGAAGAAAAGAGGAGGAACTTGAAGAAGCTGCTGAAAAGCCCGGCATTCTTGACAATGCAACGGCAAGAATAGGGGAATGGAAAGAAGAAAGGGGAAGAAAAAGGGCAGAAAGGGAAAAACTGAGAGAGGAAGAGGAGCTGAGAAAACAGGCAGAAAAAAGAAAAGCCCAGCTGGAAGCAGATAGAAGGCAGATATGGGAAGAAAAGAGGGAGCGGCAGGAATTAAAGGTTCAGGAAATGCTGAGAAGAAGGCTGGAACTTGAAAAGCTGAGGGAAGAAGCTAGAAAAAGAAAGGAGGAGCTGAAAAGGGAATTAAAAAGGCAAAAAGAGCTGGAGAGGCAAAGGGCTGAAGAAGAAAGGCAAAAAAGATTGCTTAGACTGGAACAGAAAGAACCGCCAGCCGAAAATGCAGAAGAAGCGCAGAAGCCAAGCGATAAATTCGGAAAATTCAGCAAAATCCTGGACGACTTAAAGCAGAGCATAGAAAAGGATATTCAAAAGGCAAAAAAGATTTACCTCAAGGCAAGAAACCTGTATATTGAGCTTGAATCCGAAGAAAAGCAAAAAGTCTATTCTGAATTAAATAGCCTGTACAATAAGATGGTCCAGCTTGCGAGGGAAGAAGAGCTTGGAAGGGAAAGGCTGCTAAATGAGAAAAAGGAGAAATTTAATGCGCTTCTGCACAAAATCGGCTTGTATAAAACTCCTGAAGAAAAGCGGCAAGCTGCAGAGCAAAAGGAAAAAAAGATGCAGGAGAAAGAGAAAAGGAAGCAGGAATATCTGATAAAAAAAGAGGAATTGAAAAGGCAGAAAGGGCTTGAAGCAAGGCAAAAGGAAGAAGAAAAAAGAAAACTTGAGGAAGAAAATATCAGAAGAAAAGAGGAACATAAAATACAAAAAGAGCTGGAGAGGCAAAAAAAACAGCAAGAGGCGAAGCCTGAGGAAGCCGATGCAGAAAAGCATGAAAAGGAATCTAAATGGCTTGGATTATTTGGCAAGCGCAAAGCTGAAGCTGAACTGAAGGAAACTGAGCAGAAGCCTGAAAAAGAGGAAATATCCACTGAAAAGCCTGCCTTTTTTGGAGCCTTATTCAAAAAGGAAGAATCTGGCGAAAAAGAGAAGATTGAGCAGAAGCCAAAGGAATCAGAAAAAGGCTGGTTTGGGAGCTTATTTAAAAAAGAAACTGCTGAATTAAAATCAAAAAAGATTGAAAAGCCCGATAAAACAGCAGAAAAGAAGCCATCTGTTTTTGCCAGAATATTAAGAAAAACTGAAAGTGGGGAAAAGAAAGAGCCTGAAATTCAGAAGAAGCCAAAAACAGACATAGAAGAGCTGGAAGAGTCTATAAGGAACTTGGGCTTGTTCAAAAAAATAGAGAAAGAGAAGTTTGTGTATGAAGAAAGGCGCGAGGATGCCAAGGATTTAAAGGAGAATCACGTATCTTTGAAATTACCGGCAAAAAAACAGAAGCCAGTAAAAAAAGCTCCATCAAAGCCTGCAAAACTCCAGAAAAGAATAGGCAAATTAAAAAATAAGTGAGTTATCTCAAAGCGCCTTCTATTGATTTGGATTTTTTTGCCTGCTGGCTCTCTTTTTGAAGGTCAATGCCAAGCTCCTGCAGGCTCTTGATGTGCATCTGCATAAGCTGCTCTACGATTGAGAGAATCTTCAGCATCTCTTCCCTTTCCTTTGCAAGCGTCGTCAATGCTCCCTTGTGAAAGCCAATCTGCTCATCTTTGTTTATGTCTTTTGGCATTCGGATAAATAAAAGAAGCAGGTATTTAATAGTTTCTATGTAAACCTTTTTAAAAATCTGCCAATTATACCCATTTATGACTCAGATTTTAGGCATTGTAAAGGAAGGGAAGCTGATTCCGGAGAATTTATGGATGAAGTTTGTAGATGGAATGGAGAATAATTTTGACAATCTTGAAACCAACAATGAAAGGGCAAAAAGGGAAATTGCAGAGGCAATAGTTAGTGCAATCAGGAAAAGAATTATGCCAAAATTCGGCATTCTTTTTTCAGGCGGGGTTGACAGTTCGCTGATCGCTTTTGTTGCAAAAAAGCTTAACTGTAATTTTACTTGCTACACTGTTGGCATTGGGGGCTCTGATGACATTGAATGGGCAAAGAAAGTTGCTGATGCCTATGGATTTAATTTTAAGTTCAAAGTATTGAATTTGGATGACTTGGAGCTTATTTTAAAAAATGTAATTAAAATATTGGGCGATGCTGACATTGTCAAGGTAAGCGTCGGCTCTGTTCTGTACGCAGCCGGAAAGCTTGCACTGGCAGATGGAAATAATGCATTGTTTGGCGGTTTGGGCAGCGAGGAAATCTTTGCAGGCTACCAAAGGCATGAAGATGCCATGCAAAAAAACAATTTTGAGGCTCTGCACAGGGAATGCTGGAGCGGCTTGAGAAACATGTGGCAGAGGGATTTGACAAGGGACTTTGCAATCGCAAGGCATCTTGGCTTGGAATTGAGGACGCCGTTTCTTGACAAAGAGCTCATAAAAGCTGCTATGCAAATTCACCCAATGTTAAAGCTCGACAAAAGCAGCAAGAAGGTTATATTGAGGGAAGCGGCTGAATTCATCGGCTTGAAGAAGGAGTTTGCATGGCGCAAAAAGCAGGCTGCGCAGTACGGCAGCAATTTTGTCAGCGGCATTGAGAAACTGGCAAAAAGAAAAGGGTTTAAATTTAAAAAGGATTATTTGCAGAGCCTTTTAAGATGATTTACAAATTCAATGCTTACGGGCACCCGAACATTCTTGGAACCCATAAAACAACTTTGGAGTTCACAAAGGACGAAGAACTGAGCTTAAATGGGGATTGCATTGTCGGCATTAAGGCTGATTTTGAATTAAGCAAATTAAAGAGGTTCATTGAAGATTCAAAAGACAACAAGCTGACAGTCACAATAAAGGCAATATCCAATAATAAAAATCAGCAAATTCAGGAAAAGATACAGGCGGAACTCAATCCGGGATTTAATCACAATAAAGAATTCGTCATCAGAAAAACGAATTTCGCATCTGAAAGGACTTTTGCAATAAAAGCAGATAATGCTGCTTTTTGGTTAAATAGGGATTTAATTAACTTTTTAAAGAAAAAAGAGAGTAAAATAAGTGTTGTTGTTGAAAACAAAGGTTAATTTTGCTTTAAATTTATTAAATTGCATATCTTTTATATAATTTATATAAGTTGGTTATTGCTAAAAACAGATAGATTTTTAAATTAAGAAAGCATTGCGGGTTATATAGGGGAAGCAGCAACTAGGTTCTGAGAAGATGAAAAAGAGGGTTGATAAATGAAAGACTGGAAGAATGGGAAAAGAAGAGGAGAATAAGAAAGAATGGCTACATCAATTTCCTTACCACTAGATGATTTGGTGAGTAGTATTCATCATCAGATGAATAGAGCAGTTGAAAGTATAAAGGGCTATATTGGACGCCCTTTTTTTTCTAGGAGCGGTGTCAAAGGCAATGGTAATGAAACGAAAAGTGTAAAAAATGGGCAAGACTACGATTCTTTATTGAAGAATTTAGATGAAGTAAAACATTTACCTCCAAGTCTTATAAGGCAATATTTTGGTGAGGGTGCTGTATTGCCTTTATTATTTGTTGACGCTGCCTACATGGGTGAGAGTGGAAGGAAAGTAGGCAAATCCAACTTCTATCATTTTCTAAATACCATTATAAGGCCCGATTATTGGGAATTGGGCTTCTCCAATAATGAATTGCCTAAGATAATATCAATTGCAACTCACGACGCTGGAGAAGATTTAGCAGATAGTATAGTGGGGAATTATGCTATAACGAGGATTAATGGAGAATTATTTGGCTCAGGGTTTGAAGGGTCATCTCAGGCAATAACAAACTTTAGAGGCACTTTATATAAGCAGTTGGAAAGTGGATTGCATGTTCCTACTGCAACACCTAATGAAGTCACGAAAAAATTAAATGAATTAAAAATAAAAGCTGGTGATACTGAAGAGCAACTTGAAGCTTATGCCGACATAATTAATGGATTGAATATGTATATAAATGTTGTACCATCTCTTAAATGGAAGCAAAAAGATAAAGATGAAGCTACCGATATTGCTAGAGGTATTAAAAGAAAAGTTGAATATCTAAAAGCGTACCTTATACCTAAAAAAACCATAGAGCAAGATTCAGAAGAAGCTTTCGAAACTCTAAAGGATTATGCAAATGATAGAACATCTTTAGAGCAATGTTTGGAATGCCAGATACCTTTTGATATACCTTCAGTTTTAATGCACAACTTGGGACATTTACAATATCGCGGATCTAAAGGAAGCTATCTCGGTGATTTGCTCAGATATGGAATATCGCACACTACTACTTCTGACAAGATTGGGCTTGTAACAATGTTGACCAAGCCGCAGGAAAATGTTGACAATTTAAGAATAGAGGTAGACAATTCTGTTTTGAAACAACACATGGAGTATGATAAATCAATGAACATTAGTACAATGGGAGGTATTTACATACAACATTTAGGTGAAATGCCTGAAGATAGTGATTTGGCATATAGGGTTTTTAGATTCCACAAAAGTGAATTGCTGCAAAGAGTCATAACTGACATAGGTAAATCCACATTAAATAGAGATAGTATCTTTGATGAACATAGGGACTGGTTACAGGGAAGATTTGAGGCTATTAGCAATTATGTCGGAGATGATGCTCAGAGTTATGCTAAACAGCAGTTAAAGCATTTAGCTTTTTCCTCTGATCCAAAAACAGTTGAGAGTTCAATTCAAACATTAAGGGTTTATGGTGCATTAACAGGTGATATTGAACTGACAAAGGTTGTGGATTCTGCTGCTAAGCGATTAAAAAAGTCTAAATTGTATACTGGTAAGCTGCTTATTTAATTTCAAATACCTATTACTTCTAAAAACCAAAACATATAAAAAAGCACAGCTATTTTCTCATTCTTTGGGGGTAAAATGAAGAAGGGAAGATTTGACATTAGAAACATCAGCCATTTAGAACCGCCTTTTAATAATGCTAGACCTATTACAGATGCTTTTTATAAGGTTTTTAGTGAATATCCATCCCGTAAATTAATGATACAGGGAAATGAGGAATTTGAAAAGACATTAAAAGGAATAGCAGGGATGGAAGAGGTCAAATATGCCCAAGAGGTTATGGATTACGAAATTTCTAGTGGAGAAGAAAACCTTAGCCTTTTAGCTAATATTATATTCCCCAGGCTGGAATTGCCGAAAAGAAAAGGTGGAGAACCAAAAGTGTACCTAAAGGTTTACCGGGAAATAAGCGCATGGTGTAATGGATGTGACAGAAGTGACGCAGTTGCAACAGGGCTTTTTGATAGAAAAAATTCACTTGACGATTTTATACCAGAGCAGACTTTATATGCAAATAACCTGATAGGAATATATCCTCAAGGAGATCTTACATGTGATGTCTGCGGAAGTCAAAATTTTAGATACCAGAAAAATGCAAATACATTTGTATATAGGGACGAGGTTGAAGATAAGAACAGGGATCTTGGCAGAAGGGTTAAAGAGATAATTCAAAAAGTTTCTGCTACCGTACCATATGATAAAGGAAATCGTAGTGAATTATATGCTAAAGTAGAAACTGACATTCTAAGAGATTTCTACCATATGTTCAAATCTGTAAGGAAAGATGATAAACCAGATGGAAGTCCGCAATATCCAAAACTATACAAGTTATTTGAGTGGATTAGGAGGGGAAACCATGATATTGAGCAATTTCAATGGATAAGTCAAAGAACAAGGAAATCTCTTAAAGATGAGATATTTGCAAATGTTTCCCTACCTTATGCGGTTATAAGAACTAGGATTAAGCAAAAAGAAACATTATTTTTGAAAAGTTTGATGGTGTTATATAACTTGAAATATAATGTAGATGATAAAAAAGAGAAAG
Organism: Candidatus Woesearchaeota archaeon; assembly: GCA_018303645.1. Taxonomy (GTDB): domain Archaea; phylum Nanobdellota; class Nanobdellia; order Woesearchaeales; family GW2011-AR4. Next base: position 5,706 of record JAGVXR010000026.1, on the reverse strand, counting down.
AAGAAAGTAAGTTTGTTGATTTATATGGGATAAGGATGATTTTACCAGAAGAACGCGACTGCTTCAGACTTGCCGAAAAACTAGAGACTGTTCCTGGCTTCAAAATTGAGAAATTTGAGGATATGATCAGACATCCTCGACGAAGCGGTTACAGAGCATTGCACCTTGATTTAAATTCCGGAGGAATAATCTATGAAGTACAGATTAAGACGCATGAGATGGATAGATCTGCAGAAACAGATTCAAAGCAAAAGCATGATGTTGCATATCTTGAAGAGAAAATAAAATTAATAAAAGAGAATGTTCCACCTAGAATTATGGATGCAGTTAGTATTGTAATAGGCTGTGACTGCAAAAAATTGCTTCTGGCAAATTAAATTGAAATATTTAAATATTCAGAGTGTTGAAGGCAAGCGCTATGATTTCACAACAATCGGGATTTTACTACAAGCCTGCGTTAGAGGCGAGAGTGGCTGATGTTGAATTAAAGATTTCTAAGCTTGTCCAAGAAGAGTTATTGAGAGAGGAAAATCTCAAGGGCAGGGTGATTGACTTATGCGTGGGATACGGAGGAAGCTATAGGGCTTTTGGAAGATTTTCCAGCGATGTCACAGGGGTTGAGCCCAGAAAAGAACTGGCTGATGCATTGGTTGAATATGGAATTGTTCCTGAAAAAAAATTATTCGTCATGACGCCATTGGACTATTTAGAATCTCAAGAAGCTGCCGGCTTTAATTTGATAGTTGGTCTCTTATTATCTAGAGTGTATATGTCGCAGATGAGAGAACTTTATGAAAAATCATTAAGGTTGCTAAAGGTTGGTGGGCAGTTGCTGTTAACAACTGAAAAAGATACCTTGCCTCTTAAACAGGTTATGGAACTAGAAAAAATGCTGAACATATCAGAAAATGGCAATATTCTTTCTGCCATATTTGAGCTCGAGGGATTTGGACAAGATGATATTGCATTAATAGCCACCAAACTCAAATAGCATTCACCCTCCTGCTCTTTCCCACATAATTCAAAATCTTTCCGTTAGCGTATTTCCCAGTCCCAAGAAAATCATTTTTATGCCTTAAGATTACAAATCCGCTGCAGCCATCGCAATTCTTTTCCAAATCCTCGCCCTTAAACCATTTTTTAACCTCATCTTCATCCAGTTCAACAACATTCTTTGTTGCATTACTTCCTATCAATTGCGAGCCCTCAATGCTCAGCCTTATTCCTTTATTGTCAATCTCGCAGAAATACATCCCGGCGGAATTCAGCCTTAATTTTGAAGTGTCAATGCCTGCAATGTCCTTGCTTATGATGAAAATCCTGCCTTTGGTGTTTTTCAGGAAGCCGTAATCCATCTTGACTTTTGCATTCCATTGCCGCTCAACAAGTTTAAGAATCTCCTTTATTTCCCTATTGTTGAGGATTTTAAGCTCTGGCATTTTAAATCAAATTAATTTCATTAATAATTTTTATTTTCAATCCGTCGCTTCGCGACAAAAGTCTAGTGCGCCTCGGCATTATGGTGTGGAAGTTGCTTTGCTTGCGCTCCTCCTCGGCGCCAATTATATTTGACGCAGTCAGGCAATCTGTCCTGAGTTGGGTTCCCATTCCACCTTAACAGATGCTGGGAAGCAATATTATTTTTTTATTTATTTTATGATTGAATTATTAATTTTTATTGTGAATTTTTCAATAAGTATCTATTATTATAAATCAAACTCCCCACATGGGATTGCTTTTGCGCATAATCTCGGCTATTTCCTTCAGTAGGTTTATCTCTTCCTGCGATAGGAGATTTTTGAATTCCTTGAATTTCCTGAAATGCTCTTCAGGAACGGCAGAATAAAGGATGTCGCCTTCATTAAGCTGCCTTCCTATTGTCACATCAGGCAGTGAAACTGCAACCTGCTTGCCCTTCTCTGCCTTTTCGATGTTTTCCTGCTCCTGCTGCATGCTTTTCGCTTCAGTAATGGCAATGCCGTCATTCTTCATGAGCGGAGTTCCTGCTGCCAAAGTCCCGGCAAGCACCTCTACTCCGGCAATTGCCGGGTTATTCTGCCTGAATACATAGCCCTTAAGCAGCACTATCTTGCACGGCCTGTGCAATCCCTCTATTTCCTTTGATTCGAGCCTTCTCCTTTCATCGCTTTGCCATTTCTCGAAGTCTTCAAGAAGCTTGTAAATGACGTTGCTGCATATGACTTTGGCATTTTTGGACCTTGTGCCGGGCATGGACTTGACATTAAATCCAAGAACCACGCTTTGCAGAGGCTCTTTTTCATATGCTGAGTCGGCATCTGAAATGTCTTTTTTTGAAATGCTGCCTATGCTGGCCCTTTTTATATTGATGCCTTTCCCCCTCAGGATTTGAATGAGCGCCTCCAAAGAGCCGAGAGAGTCTGCTTTTATTACAATGCCTTGGTTGTCAGTTTCTATTATGACCTCAGCAATCTCCTTTTTGATTTCTTCTTTTACCTTTGAAACTTCATCTGCCAGGCAGCTCCTCAATGGCATGCCTGCAACAACTTTGTCAAGCTCAGGAGCGGAAATCTTAACGCCTGTTGCAGCAGCAATCTCATTAACTGGCTTGAACTTGGCTTTTTTGTCGCGCATCTCAGCAAGAGGCAAAGGCTCAAACAACGCCTTGATTTTTGTTGAAACAGGCTCGTCCAGGGAGCCTATTACGACAATGTCATTCTGCTTTAAAGAGCCGTCATATAAAATTACGTCAGCTGTTGTCCCAAGCCCTTTCTCTTCTTTCACTTCCAGAATAGTCCCTTTTGCATTTCCTTTAACGTCGACCTTCAGGCTTTGCTCCAGAAATCTCTGCGACAAGCCAGTTATCACCATGAGCAATTCAGCCAGCCCTTCCCCGGCTTTTGCAGAAATTGGTATTATGGCTATTTGTTTTGTATAGTCTTCCACCCTGTCAAACCTTTCAGCATTAAACCCAAACTCGCTAATCCTTCCCACAACATCATAAAGCTTTTTCTCAAGCAGCAGCATTGCATTTTCATTCTGCTTGTTTATATTTTCCAGCAAGCCTGTTTTTGAATTTGGTTTCCATCCCGGCAATAAGTCGATTTTGTTCAATGCAACAACAAAAGGGGTTTTATACTGCTTTAGTATGCCTATGCATTCAGCAGTTTGGGGCTTAACACCTTCATTAATGTCTATAACTAAGATGGCTACATCAGCAAGATTGCCCCCCCTCTTTCTGAGATTTGTGAATGCGGCATGTCCCGGAGTGTCTATAATAACGAAGCCCGGTATCTCAATCTGAAGCTTCAATTGCTCAAGCAGTTTGCCGCATATTCTTTTTATGGTTTCCATTGGTATAATTGAGCAGCCTATGCTTTGGGTTATTTTGCCGGGCTCTGTTTCAATAATAGCAGTATTCCTAATAGTGTCAAGCAATTGTGTCTTTCCTGAATCCACATTTCCCATCACTGTGATTATTAGCTGGCGAAGCATTTTAAATCATAATAGTGTATTAATGGTATATTTTTAAAAGTTGTGTAATAAGAAACCTTTTTATTGAAAATCAGTTTTTTTGCCATGTATGCATAAGATAATCAATGAAGGCTCAATCAGGCTGAAAGCCCCTAAAACGGAAAAGATATCAAAAGCCATGGGAGTTTTCTACAATCCTGCAATGGGCTTAAACAGGGATATCTCCATATTACTTCTAAACGCCATAAACCGGGATAATTTGCAGATTGCAGATCCAATGGCAGCAAGCGGCGTAAGAAGCATCAGGTTTTTAAAGGAATTAGCCAATAGTAAAATTAAAAGGATTTTTATCAATGATTACGATAAAAACGCGGTAAGGTTAATCAGACAAAACTTAGAAATAAATAAAATTAAATATAAAAATAATAAAAAGGTAAGAATATCCAATGATGATGCAAATCTGTTTCTGTTGAACTCAACCGGATTTGATTATATAGACATTGACCCTTTTGGAACGCCAAATCCGTTTCTTGATGCGGCATGCAGAAGGATTGCCAGAGGAGGGATTTTGGCAGTGACTGCAACCGATACAAGCGCATTGTGCGGCACATTTCCAAAAGCCTGCATGAGAAAATACTGGGCATTGCCAAAAAAAGACGCTGTAATGCATGAAACCGGCTTAAGAATATTGATAAGGAAAATTCAGCTGATTGCGGCCCAATACGGCAAGGCATTAACTCCAATTTTTTGCTATTCAAAAGAGCATTACATGAGGGTTTTTTTAATGAGTGAAAAAAGCAGGAATAATGCTGACGATGTCATAAAGCGGCATGGCAGCCTTAATGGCGCCGGCCCAATGTGGCTTGGCAGTTTGTGGGACGGGGATTTAACTTGCAAAATGCATAAGAATGCCTTAAAAAACAGAATTTTCAGGAAGGATAATGGATTAATAAAATTGCTGAAATTAATAAAAGAGGAATCAAAAATAAATGCTGTCGGGTTTTACGATTTGCATGATGCTTGTGAAAAAAATCATATTAGGAATTTGACGAAAAAATCGGAATTAATAAGCAAGATAAAAAAACTGGGATACAAGGCAAGCGAAACTCATTTCAGGGGGGAAGGGATAAGAAGCAATATTCCGAATGGTATACTGGTAAGGATATTGCAAAATAAATAGATTTTTATATATGAATGTTAAAATATTTCTAATGAAAAATAATAAGATTTCTTTGTTGGTGTTTTTGGCTGTCTTTATAATTATAGTAGGCTGCAAAGCAGGGGAAAAAGAGCCTGTTGCTGAAGCCCCTGAAGAGGTTGTGGACAGCGGATCTCTTATAATTGAATCATCTCCAAGCTCAGCTCAGGTTTATGTTGGGGAAGGGTTAAAAGGGGAAACTCCCATCACCATCTACAACCTCCCTGTAGGGGAATATGATATAACAGTCAAAAAAGACGGCTACGCTGACTTTAAAAAGACAGTTGCCATAAGAGTAGGGAAAATAGAGGAAGTTGATGTGACATTGGCATCCGTCGCTGTTGGAGAGGCTAAACCAATAATTAGGGAGCCTGAAAAGGAGGCAAATCCTGAAAATGTCACAGCGCCGGATATACAGCTAAACAAGATTGACCTGAGCAGTTTTGCCATGTATCTAGACTTGGAAAGCCAGCTTTTTACTGAAATAAGGACTGAGAATGCTGATATTTTCTCCAGAAAATATGACACATATGTGCATTTCACCGCTTTAACCCCGGCAAAAATAAACGTGATTAACGAGCCATTAAAAGATGTTGCCAAAGAAGATTGCATTTTTTCAGACATTGCTATCGCAACGCTTTTTTCAGGGCAGACTCTTTGCGTAAAAACAATGGAAGGGGCAACAGACTCAACGCCTTCAATCTGGCTTATCCTGCTTTCCAACGCTTCTGTGCTGCCTTTGCTTTCATCCATGACAAAGAATATGTTCAGAGCCTTCAGGCCAAAAGCTATAGGCTCAATTGTAGTCTTGAACTCTTTTGAGGAGCAGAAATCAACAATCTCCTTTTTCGCCTCCACCTCAATTTTTGAAAGGTCTACATTCGGATTTTGAGGCATTATTCTTAGGGTAACAACTACCTTATCCATCTTAACCAGGACCTTCGAAACTGCATGAAGAGCACCTGTACTTTGCAGCTATCTTCCTGCAATGGTTGCATCTTATAATCTCCAATTTTGCGCACTTTGGGCACATGAACCTTGTAGAGCCTATGGTG
>JAGVXR010000025.1 GCA_018303645.1 Candidatus Woesearchaeota archaeon | reverse complement strand
TGTGTTGCTCACAGTAGCGCTCGTAGTTCCACCTGCAAACGTATAATTCAGCATTGTCAAACTGCCACTAACATTAAACGTCCAGTTTGCTGACAGCAATCCTCCTAAATCAGTAATATTCCCAGTAAAGTTAATAACATCATTTACTAAAGGCGATGTAACATTAAAGCTTGTGTTAACCACAGGCTTTGTCACATCAGCAACAACAATCAAAGTAGAATTCTGCCTGACATTAACCACAGGCTTTGTCACATCAGCAACAACAATCAAAGTAGAATTCTGCCTGACATTATTATTTGTGTCAGTAGCGTACATAGTGAAGTTTATGACGCATGTTTCAACACATCCAGTTATTGCAGTCACATTATATATCTGTGCTCTTGTGCTAGAAATTGTGTAATTAGCATAAGTTACAGAACCGCTCATGTTGTAAGTTATGTTTGCGCTTATTAACCCAACACCATCAGTTATGTTTCCAGAGAAGTTAATAACGCTGTCAAAAGTTGGGCTGGTTGTATTAAATGTCGTATTCACAACAGGCTTAGTCACATCAGCAACAACAATCAAAGTAGAATTCTGCCTGACATTATTATTTGTGTCAGTAGCATACATAGTGAAGTTTATGACACAAGTCTCTGCACATCCAGTTATTGCTGTTATGTTGTATATCGATGCTTTTGTGCTGGAAATAGTGTAGTTAGCCTTTGTAACACTTCCTGACATATTATAGGTTATGTTTGCGCTCAAAAGTCCAGTTTCATCTGTTATATTCCCGCTGAAGTTAATAACGCTGTCAGCCAAAGCATTCGCACTTGTAACATTAAATGTTGTGTTAACTACTGGGGGCGTTATATCAACAACAATAATGCTCAAGCTTATATTCACAAACTTGCTCCTGTTCACATCAACACTTCTGCTAGCTGAATCATACCCTGTAATATTCACACTCATGTTGTAAGGGGTAAAGCAGGTTATATTCACATTGGGTAGTCCAGTTGCAGCATCGTTTATTCCAGCACAAGTGTCAGTATTGACATTAAAGTACTTGCTGGAATCAGTCCCGTTAATCATGGTAAACTCTGTGACTGTAACAGTTGCAATGCCTCCGCCTGAATCTGTTGTGAAATTGCCGATGTTGCTGGCAAATGAATCATTGATGTTGACTTGCGCTCCTGCAATCCCATTATTGTTTGTCGAGTTTGTCACATTGACATTCAGGTACCATCTGACTGTTAAGTTGTTATTCTCTCTTGGAACAGCCAAATCCCTTGGAATAATTGCAATCCTTGACTTGTTGAACGAAACATTAGTGAATGTAATGTCAGTAGCATTTGAAGTCAGAACAATGTCAAAGTAATTGCCTGCGCATCCAGTTGTGCACGGAACAATTGTGTCGTTGGCGAAGGTGTTGAATCTAGTTTCTTGAACTGCTGTCTGTCCTGTTCCATTAACTAAAACTCCTATTGCCAATGATGAGATTGAATTTCTGAAGAATGTATTGTCATTAACATTATTTAATAAATAAACTCCATAAGAACTTGTCATGTTTTTTGTTGTAATGTTGTTGTCATAAAATAAGTTATTATTAACAATATTGAGATAAATACCATAACTGCTAGTATTTGATGTTGTTATAATATTGCGAGAAATATTGTTTCTAACAGCACTTGCATCTAAATCCACCCCATGCCCGTTAATCCCGCTAGTTGTTATAGTATTATTAGAAATCAAATTATCAGTAACACCTGAAAGATATATGCCATATCCACCAGTACCTCTAGTTGTTATAGTATTATTAGAAATCAAATTATCAGTAGCACCTGAAGATAACTCCACCCCATGCCCGTTAATCCCGCTAGTTGTTACAGTGTTATTATAGATAGAATTACGTCTAATAAACGACACTAACCTTATACCATCACTATCACTAGTTATAGTGTTACTATAAACTAAATTATCATTAACTTCCTGTTGTAAAATAATTCCATAACTGCTACTACCAGAGGCTGTTACAATAACATTATTATGAATAGAATTATTATAAGAAGATGTACCTCCCCCAGTCACATACCCTTGCAGATACACTCCATGCGCAGTACCACCATTGGTTATTATAGTATTATTATAAACAGAATTGTTATAAATAGTAGTAGATAAATACATGCCATATCCGTTGCTTCCAAATGTTGTTACAGTATTATTGAACATAATATTATTTCCTGAATTATTAAACACATAAACCCCATAAGAATCTGAGTTATCAGTTGCCAAATCAGCCTGCACAATATTGCAGCTTCTTATCGTTGAATAATTATAGCTTGAAATATTCACTCCATAACCTCTAACACTTTGCGAATAATTAATCTCAAACCCTTTGCAGTCCAAAGTCACATTGTTGGCTAAGACATAGAAGCAAGTGCCTCCAGAGTTTGCATCCTTTCTTAAAGCATATTTGGTATTAGCATTTGATAAATTTGTGCAGTTAAATAACCCAAATTCACTCCCAACAGTTATTATCTGCCCGATAACTCCGGCATATTCGCTTGTGTTCTTATTGCCTCCGGCAGTTGCAGTAGAAGTGTCATTCACAATGATGGTAAAGTTAATCACACCTCCTGCTGCCAATGAAATTGTGTAATTCTGCGAGCATTGGTCAGCAGTTCCTGTAACTGTAACATTAAAGTATTCATTAACCCCAGTCTGGTTTATTATGAACTGGCAGAAGCTTAGCCCAGTTTCATCAGTTATATTTGCTATCATATTAACTCTTTGGTTCTTTCCGGGATTCGAATCATCAAGCGAAGCATTCAGCCTTGGAAGTGTTGTATCAGGAGGAGCAGCCTGCACAGTTATTATCTGCCCAATAACTCCTCCAGCATACTCGCTTGTGTTCTTGTTGCCGCCTGCAACTGCTGTTGAAGTGTCATTCACAATGACAGTAAAGTTAATCACGCCGCCTGCTGCAAGATAAATTGTATAATTCTGCGAGCACTGGTCATTTATTCCAGTTACAGTTTTGTTGATGAACTGCTTTGCTCCATTAGTTAAGCTTTGGTTGTCAATAAACTGGCAGAATGATAATGCAATATTATCACTAACATTTGCAGTCATATTTACAACCCATCCCTGCTGAGGAACAGAGTTGTTTAATGAAGCATTCAGCCTTGGCTTTGTTGTATCAGGAGGAGTTGTAAAATCATAAGTTGCAACAGCAGCAGAGCTCATAACAGTATAAGTATTGACAGTTGAGTTTTGGATAACTGCAATATAGTTTGTGCCTTCATACCATGTAACTGTAATATCAAATTGTCCATTAGTGTCTGCTGTTCCAGTAATGGTTTTGTTAGTCCCGCTTTTTTGCTGCACATAAACTACTATCTTATCACTGGCATTTGACGTTCCAACTATGTTTGTATCAGAAATGCTTTTTATTGCAGGCCCTGTAAAGTTGCTTCCTGCACGCCCAAGATTTGTTGCAGTTACTGGGTCATCTAAGCCATCAACTCTAATTCTGCCCATTCCACCGGCAGTTCCTGTAGTTCCTGTGCCTGTGTTTAGCGTTCCTTGAAGCGAGACATTCGAAGCTTGCAATACAATTCCCCCTCCTGAGCCAGCGCCTCCTGCTAAGCCGACTCCAATGCCGCCATTGCCGCCCATTGCTAAAATTTGTCCAGTAGGCATAATGGTAATATTTCCTCTGGCAACTATTAAGACAGCGCCACCTCCTCCGCCGCCTCCGCCGCTTCCTTGGTTTGCAGTCTCAGCAGCTCCACCTCCACCGCCAGAGCCGCCTGTCAATGGAACTAATTGGGAATTACCATGTGCAGCGCCACCAGAGCCTGCATCCGTTCCTTGTGTTCCTGCTGTACCAAATCCGCCTCCACCTCCGTCATCTGCAGATGCACCTCCACCTCCACCACCAGAGCCGCCTGTACCACTAGTAGTGCCACTGCCACCTGCTCCGCCAGTGCCAAAGAAAAATCCAGTTCCTCCTCCTCCGCCAGCACCAACACCTGTACTAGTTGCTCCACCTGTTCCTCCAGTAGCTTTAGGAGAAGTTGAATTGCCGCCGCCACCACCCTCACCACCAGTGGCTGATGTAGCAGGGCCTAATCCACCTAAGCTGCCAGTGCCATTGCCTCCATCAGCTTCCCTGCAAGTATTATCACAACTGCCTCCTCCTCCTCCTGTAAAGCCATTTCCGCCTGAATTAGCATTATCCGCACTTGATTGGTCTGAGCCTCCACCACCACCACCACCACCACCAGGCCCACCTGCACCTCCTGAACCTCCTACCTCTGATGTACCAGCTACACTTGCTCCTGCAACACCACTAACATTCAATATTCCGGAAATATTAACAGGGCCGTCAACAATAATATGCACAGGCAAATAACCTTGGGCCCCTATAAGGCTTGAATCCAAATCTGTTGTATTAACTATAACAGTAACTCCTGATGGAATGATTAAAGAATCCAAAACAATTGTTCCCATTATAGTTCTTGTGCCATTTCTCCCATCGCCAATCATACGGACTCCATTTGTAAATCCTGAAAAATTGCCGTCATTTGTTCCGCTTGGATTTATAATCTTAAACACGCTCCATGATTTCCCGCTTAAGCTGACATTCACATTTTGCGCAGTGGCATTAGGGTGGATGTAAAAAACAGTTGTTAAAACTCCTTTTTCACCACTTAAAAGACTTGTTGACCAGTTGCCATCTATATCAGTTATAACTATTGGCCCGACTGTAATGTTGCCAGATGAATTTGTTTCAATTGTGTCACTACTAGTAAAGCCGCTGCCAACAATGCTCACAACCAAATTCATTCCAGGCGCGCCAGCATCCGGGTAAGTGTAATTAAAGCCAAAGCCTGCAGGCTGGTCGCTTGCAATCATCCATATTCTTGCTTCGCTAAAATTCCCAATTCTTAATGGGCCAAGCAAATAAAGCTCGGGGCTTATGTCAGGAGCGTCATATTCATAGCCGATATTGTAAGTGCTGCCATTTACAAAGCTGACATCAAATGTAAGCAAAGTATAACTGTCAAAATTATCAACATTTAAATTGGGCTGGGGGGTTATAATAAATCCCGGCTCTGCAACTTCTGTCATATTGCCTGTAAAGTTTTTATTTGCCTTGATTGTGAAATTCATATTATATTTTGCAGTAGGCAATATCCTTGTCTGGCTTGCTCTTGCAACATCAAATTCAACACTAGACATTACTTCAAAATTAGAAGCCATTTCAGGATTTAGCCAACCTATTACAGCGCTTGCATTCATTGAGTAATTTCCAATGCCATTTACAGTATAATTTGTTGAATAATCCTGGACATCAGTCTTGTTCTTGGCGCTGCACTCATTTGACACTATTATGCTTCCATCAGCTGTTGTAAGGGTTGTCTTGGCATTGCTTGGGTCTGAAATATTCAGGGTGACGCTTGAATCGCATATCACAACTCCATCGTTATCCAGGACCCCAAGAGAAATATTTGCAACTTCGTTTGGCAGGTAAATGCTTTTATGGGTGTTGATGGCTATTAATCCAGTTTCAGCGTAGGCAGAAGTGCTGTCCAATGAATAGTCTTCATTGTAATCTAAGTTCTTATGGCTTACCCAATAGCCGTTGCACTTCCTGTTTGCAAAATCCCAGTCGCTGCATCTGTAAAGCTTAGTCCCTTTTGAAGCTGCTGTTATTGCAATGCCTGCATAGCCGCTTATTAAAGGATTCAAAGCATAAAGCGCATTAAAGCCCTGTTTGTTGTCAGGCTCATCAACATCAACAAGCTCATTAATGTCCGACATCATATTTAAGCCGCTAAATGCTATCTCTTTTATTTTATGCTCTTTTGGCCTGACTTTAACATTATATTTTCCTTTTGGCAATTCCTTAGAGTGCGCAGCCTTCGTTTCACTGTATACAATAACTTCAACCACCTCAACCCCATCTTCCCCTTGAATCTCCTGAATCTCCAGAATCTCCATTGTTGTGTTTAAAACTATGCCATTCGAATCCCTTACGACTTCGCTTATTGTAATATTGGCTTCAATGACTGTAAAATTGTTGATTTGAGGGTTGGCATTATTTCCTGAGGTGTCATTCGCATGGACAATATAAGTGAATGTCCCGTTTGAAGCTGTTTGATAGCCATATTTCCAGATTGAAGCAGAGCCTGCAGAAGCTGTTCCCTTGACAGTGACATTATCAACCCTGCAATATTCGCTGACTGCCCCGTTTTCACACATAAATCTGATTTTAAAGCTTGGATTATTATTTGCAGCTGCTGTAAGATTAAATGCCCTGAAGGCATAATCTGCATTATCCTCTATTCCGTCTCCCAATTGCTCAGCCTGAATCCATGCAGAGCCGGAATACCATTCAGCTGCAAAATCGTCTGCAGCATCCAATCCAACCAATTTTCTATGATACGAGAAACTAATATTGGTATGGCTTGAGGTATCTATGCTAACTTCCATATAACTCAAATCTCCAGCTCCTGTTTGGTGCGCCTGTGCATGATAGCTTTCATTCATTGGATTGTCAGTTGAGGCCCCCCAATAACCCCCTGTGCTGTTCAGTGCCCATTCTTTGGCATTTAATGTTCCAAGCTCAAAATTGTCATTGAATAGCGTTTCTTCGATGCCATTAATTGCAGACTGCTGAATCATTGTGTAATTTATTCCGCTAATCTCTACCAAAGCAGATGATACTGCGAAATTATCCGTTATATTTGCCGTAATTGTTATTTCTGTCCCGTTAATAACCGGATCTGGTGAGCCAGAGGCAGAATTGATTAATGGGGCAGTTGAATCTCTTTCTCCTTGAACAGTAACATTATCAACCCTGCAGAATTCACTGACTGCTCCGGCTGTGCATTCAAACCTAATTTTAAAATTTGGATTATTATTTGCAGCTGCTGTAAGATTGAATGTCCTGAAGACATAAGCTGCATCATCTGCGGAGCTGCCTAAAGTTTCTTCCACAGTAATCCATGAAGTGCCGTCATACCATTTAGCCTTAAACTCGTCTCCCACATCCAATCCAACTAATCTTCTATAGTAGCTAAAGCTGATATTTTCAGTGCCGATAGTGCTAATGCCAATCTCCATTGCACTTGCCGGCTCGCTAGTGCTTTGCGGCTGGCATTGCGCATGGTATGTTCCTGCAAAAGGATTTGTTGTGCTGGCAGTGCAATTATTGGCTCCTGATGCAGATGCCAAAGTCCATTCACTCAAACTGCCATCTTCAAAACCATCAAAAAATTTAGTAGTTGGAGCATCGCTTGCAATCTGCCAGTTTCTCGCTTCCTTGAATGCGCCAATCTCCAAGGGACCTAAAACATAAAACTCAGGAGAAGTGTCAGGAGCGTCATATTCATAAGCAAGGTTATAAGTATTGCCTCTTGTAAAATCTTCAATCCAAATTATTTGCTTTGCATCGCCAACTTCATTTACAATTATATCGTTTTGAGGAGTTATTGCAAAGCTTGAAGGCACATACTCAATTATTGGTCCGGAATAATCATCATTTGCATTGATTGTGAATTCCATTTTGTATGGAACTAACGGGTATATTCTTGTTGCTCCTTTCCTTGCAACATCAAATGCAACAGAGCTTTGTACTGAGAAGTTGTCCTGCACGCTTCTGACGCCATTATAAGTGACTGCAGTCAAGTTCATTGCATAAGCTCCAACTCCATTGGCGGAATAATCTGCATAATAATCAGGCAATTCCGTAACTCCTAAAACACTGCATTCATCAGAAATTAAAATATCGCCATTTGCAGTTGTCAATGTTGTTTTTTCATTCAATGGATTTGTTATTTCCAATGTAACATCGGCATTGCAAACTATTCTGCCAGCATCATCCAAAACACCAATGCCGATAAATGCATCCTGATTCGGCAGGTAAATTGACTTATTTACATTAATTGCCAATACTCCCCATGTAAAGTCCTGTTCTTGAGTGTAAGCAATGCCGTCTCTTGTCAAGTCTATTTTTAATGTATATTTCCCAGCCCTGAAACTTCTTTGTTTTGGAATTTTAATGTCAAATTTGCCTTCCCTTAATTCGCCTATCTCAACATTGATGTCTTTTGCATTGCCTTCATTATCATAAACAAGCGCTTCAATGCTTTCGCTGGCTTTTTGCCATTTTTTATATTGTATTTCTTTTTTAATTATTTTTTCCTGCAATAATTTTAGTTCTTCTTCTGTTTTTTCTGTTTCTTCCTCATAAACCTCATACTCGTCTTTCCATTTATTGCCATCAACCAGCTCCTGCTTTTTCAGGTACTCGAAGCCAAGCTCAACATCTTCATCCAAGCCAAAGTCTTTCTTATTAAGAGTTATTTCAGGAGTCACATCAACTGTCACATTTGTGGCATTAACAGCATTGACAGAAAACACGTTTGAGGCAACTAACTTATCGGCTGTTATGTAAGTAAACCCTATGCCAATGAACTCCTTATCTGGAACAATCGTTGCTATATTATTTTCAAATACTATGCTTATCTTATCGGGCTTGTAGTAGGTGAAAGTTGTGCTTTCATCTAAATTTGAGAAATATGCGCTTAAGTCAAGCGTTGCATTTTTATTGACAGCAATTGTTATGTTCGGGATGTCATTAACCAGCTCAATTGTTATGTTTGTTATGTTTATTGGAGTTATGTTCAATGTTATGTTTGAGTCTCCCTCAATAAATCCCGGGTCATCAGCAGTCAGCACAACTTCATATTGCTGTCCTGGAATTATATCCTTTAATTTAACCCATTCGCCAAAGCACACTTCATTTGAATAATCCCATTGTCTGCATTTGAACAATGAATCTGCAGTTGCAGTGGCTGTCAAAGTGGCTTTTTCAAATTCAAGCTGCCCTAAGTCAACAGCATACCTTTTCTTTACATCAACATTTTCTATTGAAATCTCCCTTGTTACATTGTCAATCCCGATTGTGGCAGCCAGCGGCTTTGTCATATTTGCATTCTCTATTACAAGCTTGTCAATCACATTTTGTGTCGGCACAATCTCTATGTCATAATAGTCGGGCTCCACAAACCCTTCTTCAATAGCAGCAGAAACATTATCCTTATATTCCTTGTACATCTGGTAGATTCCCGATTCAATGCCTCCGTCGTCTTTGACTGACAGGCTGGCAGGCACCCTGCTTATCTCCTCAATGATTGAATATGTAAGCAAGTCAAAGTTGAGCACGGCATTCTCAATTTCAAATATTAGCTTGTAGCTTGTGTCATTAAATCCTGCCAGAATGCAGGTTTCAACGCAAACATTCTCAAAATCTATTTCCGCAAAGTAATAATTTGCGCTGAGGTTTTTCCATTCAGAATAGTAAATCTCAGCATAAGGCTTGTCGTCTTTTTTGCCGTAGTCCACATAAATAACCTGCGAGCTTACAATGTTGTTTAAGCTGGAGCCGTACTGCCCGAATGCCGCATAGAAATCCTCTTTCCAGCTGTCTCTTGTTGCCCCCAATCCGATAAAGCCGCAGCATTTTTCAGCCCCGTAGCAGACAGTTGTGATATCCTCATCCTCAACAGAATACACCTCCCATCTCGTGCACAGGTTTGTCTCATTAACGCTCCAGCTGAATTGCGAATTTTCCACGCTCAAATCAACTATTCCGGTGGTTGGCTCGGAGCCGTCGTCATTCGGGTCGTAGCCTGTTCCTGGCCTGTATTGCAGGTTGATTGTTATTGTCTTTTCCGGCACAACAAGATTGACTTCCTTGGCTGTTGATTTGTCTCCGTCAGAGGCTGTGAACTCTATTGTTGCCGTGAAGTTGCTTTCCAAAGGAGATAATGTAACAAAGCTGCTGTCAATTGCAACCAATATCTTTTCAGGAGTTGTGGAGGTATATGTTATTGTGTCGTTGTTGTCGTCAATGAAGTAACTGTTTAAGTCAATTACAGTTGTTCCTTTTATTGTAAATTCGCTGATATCGGATTTCCAGACAGGAGGATTATTCGGCCCTGTTTTTTCCGGCTTTTCTTCGGGCTTTTCTTTTTCTTCATCTATTTTTTCCTCTTTTGCTTCTTTTTCAGGTTTTTCTTTAGGCTCCTGTGTTTCATTTATTGCTGTTTCACTTGTTGTATCTGCCGTATTTGCTACATCCTCTGCTATTGTTTCATTTGACGTTGCATTTTCATCTAAAACAGCAAATCCTGTTATTGATGTTTTCAAATTGCATGATGATATTGCGGATAATAATACAACTATCAAAATCAAATACACTATCCCTCTTTTTCTTTTACTGCTCATTTTCTTTTTTTCTTCGCCCTTTGGTAGACTGTCCATATTGTCCTGTCATCCCTGTTCAGCAAAACGGCAATCTTGTGGTAAGCTAATCCAAAATTGTCTTTTAAATAAGCCACAATGTTTTCGAGAACGCTAATATTTCTGTCCTTCAGTATTGAAACAGGAATCGAGTAAGGGGAAATCTCAGTGACAACAAACTTTGCCTCCATCTTTTTCCTTGCATTCCTGCACGTAACAGCCAATGCAATCTCATTCCTGTTTGTCAGCTCTCCAATTTGTTTGAAGCTGAGAAGCAGGTTTTCCCTCAGGTACTTT
The DNA here is from genome assembly GCA_018303645.1 of Candidatus Woesearchaeota archaeon. Taxonomy (GTDB): domain Archaea; phylum Nanobdellota; class Nanobdellia; order Woesearchaeales; family GW2011-AR4. Next base: position 12,783 of record JAGVXR010000025.1, on the reverse strand, counting down.
ACAATATTCTCCAAAGAACTTAGGTACTCATTATTGAAAACAGAAATAGGAACTTTGACTTCTTCCTTGGCAGGAACCTTCAGTATCTTGTTTGCTAAATCTATAATTTCTTGAGAACTAATCCCCTGCTGTTTTAGATAGCTAAATGTATCTTGGAGCCTCTTTTCTACTAAATCACTCCTCTTTTTATCTTCCACTTTATATTTTGTAAGTTAAAATATTTATTATTTAAGTATATTCATATTTTGTAAGTTAAAATATTTATTATTTAAGTATATTTTTATATTAAATAAGTATTTAAAAATATTATATAAGTAAGAAAAACTACCATGCATTATATTATATAAGTTTTTATAATTATTATGTAAGTATAATGAATTCCAGAATATTCTACTGCGAATTAGCCTTTTCATTTTTTTCATTAAGGCACTAAACTCCCCAGACTCATAGCGGAGAACTAGCCTAAATAACTGCAAGCCCAAAATTTAGTGCTGAATTTATTAGTAATTTAATATCATGTAGGTAAATAAATCTGGAAATATGCATCTCAGTAGCCATTTTAATATATCTTGTAAGTAATTAGTATATAAATCTTTTGATTTCAGACATAGTAAAAGACATTTATATTGCCCTAAATCTTGTGCCTTTTACTATTATGATAATAAAGTAGGTTTCCTTAGTGAAGCAAGAATCCATATCTTAAGCGCCATGGCAATATCCGGCTTTGTTACTGTATTGCTGTCCCAGCCATAGCAACTATAAGTTTAATAACTGCCATATCCCATTCTATTTTTCTAGGAAATCTTTTTTGATATGTCGGAAATCGCAAAGGCACACACTTTGACACTTCAGTTCAAAGCAAGCCAGCGATTTCCGAGCATGCTCAAAAACACGCTACGTACTTTAGTGCGTAGTGTTTTTGACATGCGCATTGGCTCTATGAACCATGTTACAGGTATTCTGTATGTTTTATTCCTTAAGCAGGTATGCAATAAGTAAAAGTGTTCATTCAAATAAACATTCAAATATTCATTCAAATGATTTTAATATGATATAAGTTTTTTCATATATTTTGTAAGTATATTTTTATATTATAAATTATCACTAACTTCTTAGAATCTTGCCGTTCTATTGCCCAGCAGCAAAGATTTTTGTCATACTTGTCTATAATTCAAATAACTTATATAGGCGTTATTGCTATATTTTTTGCTATTGCAATCATAATTTTTTAGGCATCATAATTTCTATGGCCATATACTGTTAAATTATATTCTGATATTCACTATATTCACTATGGTTTATTTGCTCTTAATTTTCTCAATAATTAGTATTGTCATTATTTATTGTTATGTATGTCATAGCGTCTATATTATTAGAACTCTTGCAATTGCTGTACCTATCTTACTTGTTATAACTTTTATAGCTAAAATTCGTTTATTTTTCACAAAAACTGCTTAAATGTTTAGTATCGTTGTGGTTTACACATGAAAATCATTCATTCAAATAAACATTCAAATGCTCATTCAAATAATTATATATTATATAAGTATAAAAAAATATAGTATAAGAAAATAGAATAAGTCAAATCTCTACCATACTTTTAGGCATTGTCAGCTTCTTCTGTTGCTTGCGAACCTTCCAGCTCATTCAGAAATTCAGGCTTAATCAGCCTTTTAATGACATCCTCGTAACTTTCCCCTTTTTTGCCTTTGCCTTTAAGCCAGTCGTGGAATTCCTTGCTTATTGGTATTGTTGTGCCTACCATAACAACTATAAATTTCATAACTACTATATTTATTTTTCTGTTTTAACACCCAATATCAAAAAATTTATATAATTGGCATTCAAATGAATTCTTAACATGGCAAAAATCAATCTACCAAAAGATATACTGCAAAAAGAGGCTTTCAAGTCTTTTCCTGCCAAAGAGAAAGAGGAGTACATGAGCAGTCTGCTAAAGAAGATACTTGAGCTTAATCCTGACGGCATTACAATCTCCCAAATAAAGGAAGCTACTGGCTTGACTTATTCTACACTTTGGCATCATCTTGAGATATTAAGCTGCACAGCCCAGTGCCACAAGGTATCTCATGGCAATTCAGATGTGTATCATGCAACTGGCAAATCCACCCATTTGAATGACTATGCTAAAGGCAAAGTTCAATATAGCATAGAAATTGTTGAGGATAAGGAAGGCAGGTTTGTCTGCATGCACGAGAAAAGGGAAAACAGGACGGGTAACCCAACAATATGCACGGGCATACAAATACCATTTGAGTTGATAGACAACCTTATCAAGGATTTAAGCAAAATAAAGAAGTAATCCATTTGAATGCTAAAAAACAAGCATCAATGATGATTGTCCTTAAAGGTTGTATCAATGGCCAGTATTATGGGCATTCAGATGGCTTGCTCATGTTCTTGCCATTCTGCAAGTCTATTTGATATGGGCTAGATTGCGTTATCTTCTAATTGCCTGCTAAACAAAAACCGACATAACTTAAATAATCAATAATCAAATCTAACTTATAATTGTTATAATAATTATAATTATACTATGCCTTCTAAGACTTAAACAATCATTTGCACAAGCCATTCTGATAAATCATATTCATGATTACCTTAATGATTGTTGGAATGATATATGAAGAAAAATCACTTAAAATTGACTTAAAAACCAAAAACTTTATATTTTACCTGTATTCAGTAAATAACAATTATAACCTTTATAAGAAAAATTACCAAATAATCATTATAGAAATCCATCTTTGCAAGTTAACACTATCATCAATGTTATAATCATTCAAATAATGAAGGTGCCTTATGGTATTAAAGCTGAATCTGCCTGAAAACATTTTAAGCAAGGAGCAGTACTCGGCATTGTCAACCTACCAAAAAGGCGAGTATATAACTAATCTTCTAAAGCAGATTCTTGAGCTAAATCCGAATGGTGTTACTATATCCCAGATAGACAAGTCTATCAAGCTGGGGCATGCCACTATCTGGCACCATCTAGAATCATTAGCTGACAGGGCTTTTTGCCTGAAAATGGAGCGAGGTGACACTGCTGTGTACAATTTCAGCAAGGTTCTGAACGAGCTGGAGGATTGTAACGTACAAGGCAAATTCTACCTTTATGATTTTGCCATAGTAGAAAATATCTTCGGCAAATTCGTGCGTATGCAGATTAAGCAGGAAAGTCAATCTGGAGATCTTATCACCCATAGTGGAGTGCTAATGGGCACTAATTCTTATGATAAAGTTGTAGACTCCATTGTCAAAATCAGGGATGTTCATTTGAATGCAGACAAAACCAAGGAGTTCTTTGGCGATGTTGCAAAGCCCAGTCAAAAAGACAGCAATTTGGATGAAGGTAAAAGCGAATAACAAGCCCAAAAATCAGTGCTAAAGCAAAGATAAATTATTCGTCATTATTTCTGTGTTTTTTGCCCCAATGAATTTTGTCCCATATCCTTTCATGCGCAAAATACGCAATGGTGCTGGAGAAATTGCTTAAGACAATAACCCCCAATGTCAAGTCAATCCTGCGTGTAAACCAATAAATAACCCCAAAATCCAAAATTATTATGAGGATTCTGAATGTGCAAATAACATTATCCTTCAGCCTTTTTAATTGACAAAAACCTAAAAGCTATGTAAATCCACACAAGAGAAAAGATTATGTTCAACTGCTCCCCGATTGCGTCAAGCGTTTCATTCCTATTGAAGTACCACTCAAGCGAGTTGGACAGCGAAATCAAAAAGGCTGTGAAAACAGCAAAGCTTATCAAAAGCCATATATCAGTTGTATTTTTTGTTTTCTGGTATATTCTTGCCATGTAAAAAAGCGCGACAAGGAATATGAGTGCGGAAACAGCCCTTATGCCGCTAATCAGCATATTGTTTGATGCAATGGAGGCGATGTCAGCCATGCAAGCCACCCTTTAGTATGTTTTTTCCGGCAAGCAAAAATACAGCTGCAACAGCAATGCTGCTTGCATGCTGAATCATGTTAAAGTAAGGCCCAAATGCCAAATCGTCAAGAGTGTCAAATATTTTAGCCAGCAGTATAATTGCCGCAATCAATAAAAAGTATGTCCAAAATTTTCTTGCAACAGCGTCATTGGCGCCTTTCCTGTAAGCCTTATAGATGAATGCAAAGGCAACAAGGCTGAAAGCCAAGTTCACAAGTTCGCTTAAATTGAACGGCCCGATAGGTATCTCCATTTTATTACAGTGTCTGCCTGCAAGCAGGTATAAAAACTTTTCTTAAATCTTATCTTAAACATATTATCCTGTGTAATTAACCCACACTCTCCAGATAAACGCCAAAGCTTGCAGTTGCAGCTTTTGTATTATTGTTAGCTTTCTAGTATAAAAAAGGACACTTAAGAACTTTACTTTACATTTTGATTAAACCTATTCCCTCTCTTTTTCAAGCTTTTCTGCAAAATTGGCGAATATCACTGAAAGGTAAAATAATATGCTTAATCCGATTATCTGCAAAATGTGGAATGCAATTTCTATGGACTCTTCTATTCCTTCTGACACTCCTTTAATTATTTTCAGGAATTCAGCTACCTCAAAGCCTTCAAAAAACAAGAGGCTCAAAAAATTTATGCCTAAAAACACAGTCAGCAATACAAAAATTCTTTTTCCTTCACCTGGCGTAAATTTCTTAACATTCATAAAGAATACAAAAAAAACCGCCAAAGATAAAATTAATGTTATCAAATCCAGCCCAAATACAATTCCCGCCATGTGTGCCATATTGCCTCAACTTCGTCTTATGTATAAATATATCTCTTATAATTTTGAAGTGACTGCATCATTTTTTCAAAACTTCCAGCCTTTCCTCAATTCTTTTCCTTTCCTTTTCGTAAGATTCTTTTGAAATAAACCCTGATTTGTAGGCGTCTTCCAACGCTTTCAATTCCCTCTCTAACTTCTCCCCCCTCTCCAAAGGCGCCTTCTCTTTCAGCTCAGCAATTTGTTTTTTCTTCTTTATTACCCCATGCCCATAAATTGTCAGGATGGCTATGATAAGCATTGCCACCACAGCTGCTACCCCGATTATGTAATATCTCAACTGCTGGTATGACGGCGCTTCATGGCCAATAACTTCAAATGTGTCAGAGCCGCTTCCTGCGATGACATCAGTAAACACCTCTACAAAAGCTATGTAAGTCCCGGGCTTTATCTCGAGCGGCATAACAAGCTTTCTTACGAATTTTGCCTGCGTCTCGACAAAAATTTTTTCTTCCTCAACTGCAATCACGTTTTCTTTGCTGTCTTTGATATAGTATTTTACATTAACGTTGCCTGCGCCAAAGCCCCTCAAGTTGAATAATCTCAGCTCCAGAAGCACTTCATCTCCCTGAAACACCCTTTTGTATTCCGGAAGGACATGTATATCTATATCAAATAGCTGCTTTGCGCTGTCAAATATCAGCTGCCTGGTGCCGTTCTTCTCAATATACACTCTGGCAGTTCCATTGGCGCTTACAGAGCCGCTTGCCTTGAGCGACTTGATGCTGCCTGGATTTTTGACCTGCCACTCATAAGTGCCGCTCTCATTTACCTGCATGTTCAGATTTTCGCTGAAAATAGCCTCGCTGCCTTGAACAGCCCTGCCTGTAACAGCAGGTTTTTTGAATATGATGACTCCGGCTATTATCATGATTATTATCAGGCCGAGCAGTATCCTGTCAATTTTCATTCCCTTTCTTTCACTTTTTTTCTGCATCAATTTTATTACCTATCCTTGCACTTAATAAAATTTGCGTTTTTCATTTATTTTTGTAGATTAGGTACCTAATTCCATCTTTTTCTATGTAAATCCTTGCAGTGCCGTTGCCTTTAACGCTTCCAGATGCTCTCACAGCTTTCATTACGCCTTGCTTCTCCAATGTCCATGTGTAATTGCCGCTTTCATTTATTGCAAGGTTTAAGCTGTCATTGTATGTTTTTTCCTGAGCCAAAGTTACATAGCCAATAATCTCTGGCTTTGAAATGAAAAAGATGCTTATTAAAATCAAAGACAGCAATATTGGAATGCCATACCTGAATATTCGATTCTCATACAGCTTTGCTATATCTGCCAATGCATGCTTTTTTGGCTTTGCTCCTTCAAACTCAAATAACAGCCTAACCTGTTCTCTTATCTCTTTCTCAGCTTCTTCTGCCTTTTGCGGCTCTTGTTTTGGAACATCTTTTTCAGATGCATCTATTTTATTCTTGTATCTGGAGATTTTTTCTTTGTAGAATTCAATCCAGTCATTCAGGTAATCTATGTCTTCCTGTAATTCTGCATCGCCCAATAAATTGTTTAATTTTGTGTTGGTTTTTTTATTGATTTCTTCAAGTATGCCGATTAAAATATCCTTATCCTGCTTTAATCTTTCAGCCTTCTCCTCTAATTTAGCCAGATTCCCTTTCCGGATCTCCTGCAGTTTCTTATCCATTTTTCTTCTTAGCCCTGTTGTAGGCTGTCCAGATGTTGCGCTCGTCGCGGTTCAGCAGAACAGAAATTTCAGAATATCTCAATCCAAACTTGTTTTTCAGATAGCTGACAATAGCTTCAAGAACGCTAAAGCGCCTGTTTTTGAAAACTGATGCAGGAATAAAATACTCCGAATCATTCACAATTAATCTTTCACTTCTCTTCCTGCTGGCATTGTTGTAAGTTGTCCATATTGTTCTGTCGTCTCTGTTAAGCACAAGGGCTATCTCGTGATACCTCAGGCTAAGCTCTTCTTTCAGGTATTTTACAATAGTTTCCAAACAGCTTAATTCTGAGTTATTAAAAATGGAAATTGGCAACAAGCTGCTCGTTGGTATTTTTTTGCCAAATGCCTCGGCAACTTGCTCATAAGTAAAGTTATGATTTTTCCTTAAATGAGCTATAAATACATTAACAAAATCCTTCAAATCCAATTCAGAGAGCGCTTTAGCTAATTCCTTCTGAGAAAAATCTTCATTACCTATTTTACTGTTCCCAAGGCTTCCTCTTTTGCCTTTCATTTACCTAATATGTATGTATTAATATTCAAAAATTTTATAAAAAACTTATAAAAAATGTATTAAATACTCATAAAAGATGTAAGTTATATATAAATTTTCCTATTGGAAAAAAGCAAACAATATGTCAGAATTGCTTAGTCAGATTTACTGGCCTGTTGATAGTTTTTCAGTATACCTGCATTTGGGATAAAGCGAGCAGCCATAAAACTTTCCATAAATTGAGCTTCTTAACACAATATCCCCCTCGCCGCATTTCGGGCATTTTCTCTTGACTTCCCCTTTTGCAATCGCCTTTGCCTTTGCGCCGGCTTCGCCCTCAACATTCTTGCTCGGGCATTTTGGATTGAGGCAGAATTCCATAGGCTGCTTCGCCCTTTTTATAGCCAAAACCATTGGAAAATTGCAAACCTCGCAATTTTTTTTAGCCGGCTTTATGAAGGCGTTCTTTGGCAGTGAAAAAATTGTCTTGCAGTCCGGATACTTGTTGCAGGAGGCAAAATTGCCGAATTTCCCTCTTCTTATTGTAATGTTTCCCTCTTTGCATACTGGGCAAATGCCGATAAAAGCCATTTCATCCTGTGTTGCTTTGTTGGCATCCGAAAGCTCTTTGCCAATCTCCTTCTCGTGCTTTTTAAAATCACCTATGATTTTTGTTATAGCTTCCTTGGCGTCTTCAAGCAGATTTTCTTTTTTTTGGGCATTTTCCCTTATCTTTTCCATTTCCAGCTCAAAATGCCTTGTCAGCTCCTCATCGATTATTTTAGGGCAGTATTTCTCAAGGGTTTCTATTGTTGATATGCCAAGCTCTGTCGCTTCTATTGCCTTTCCCTGCACATATCCCCTCTGAAATAACGTGTCTACTATTTCCGACCTTGTAGCCTTGGTTCCAAGGTTTCTTTTTTCAAGCTCTTTTATTATCGAAGCCGGAGTGTACCTTTTTGGAGCCTGGGTTTCCTTGCTTAGCAGCTCTATTTTGCTGACTTTTATTCTGTCGTTTTGCTTGAAATTTGGCAGCTCAACCTCTTCAAGCTGCACGTACGGCGCATAGAAAGCATGCCATCCTTTTTCAATTGTCCTTGTCCCTTTTGCGGCAAAAATCTCATTATTGCAGTTAATCTCGGCAGTCATTGTCTGCCTCAGGGCATGCTCCGCAAAAGTCGCAAGAAACCTTTTCACAACCAAGTCATAAATCCTTGATTCCCTTTCCTTCAAGCCATTGGGCAAAATTCCTGTGGGGAATATGGCGGGATGCGCAGGATCTGTTTTTTTGCCGTTGTTCGGCGCCAATCTTTGCCTTTTCAGCAGGAGTTTTGACAGCTCTGCATAGCTTTTTTGCTTCTGTAATTCATTCAAAATTTTTTCATAGCCGATTGTGGAGGGAAGTTGCTGGCTTGATGTTCTTGGGTAGGAAATCAAGCCTGATGTGTAAAGCTCCTGCGCAATTTCAAGAGTTTCTTTTGGCTGTATGCCCAGGCACCTGTAAGCCTCTACCTGCAATGATGTCAAGTCAAAAGGGAATGGCGCAATCTGCCTGTACTCCTTTCTTTCAATGCTTTGAATTTTTGCCTCTTTTGCATCTTTTATATTCTCAATTGCATTGTCGGCTTTTGCCTTTTCCCAGAACTTGCCTTCTTTGTGCAGCGCTGTTATTGCCTGTTTGTTGTATTCCCCTTTTAGCTCAATCTGCCAGAATGGCTTTGGCCTGAATGCCCTGATTTCCTTTTCCCTTTCTGCAATGATTTTTAATGCAGGGCCCTGCACCCTGCCTGTGGACATCAGCTTGAACCTGCCGGTGCTTTTTATCGCAGAAGTCAAAGCTCTTGAATAGTTTATTCCGTTGAAGAAATCAAGGTAATGCCGCGCTTCCCCGGCTTCTATCTGCCCCCAGTCAAGATGCCTGCTTTTATTTTTGTAGGATTCCCTCAGCTCGTCTTTTGTCAGAGTTGAGAACTTCATCCTATATGCGTCTTTTTGTCTGCATGCAAAAGCTATTATATTTTTTCCTATGACGGAGCCTTCCTGGTCATAGTCTGTTGCCACTGTAAATTCGTTTGCTCCCTTGCACAGCTTTTTTATTGCATTCAGGTATTTCTTCGAAAAAGCGGCGCTTTTGGAATATTCATAAAGCGGCTTCCATTCTATGTCAAATACGGGAAATCTCCACCCTTTCTTTTCCCTTTCGGCAAGCCCGTAAAGATGCCCGACAGCGCACGCCACCACAATATCTTTTTTTCCATGCGTTAATTTATAATAGGGAACGCCCTGATACGATTCCTTGATTGGCTTCCCGTCCGCCAATGCCTCTGCAATTCTTTTGGCTGCGTTCGGCTTTTCCGTTATCACCAATTCGTACATAATCTGTGGAATTTGGCTGTTTATTTAAAAAATTTATGAAAATGAAATTTTTTGATAAAATTACCGACGATAAAAATAAGGCCTCAAAAAGTCAATCAATGAAACAATAAACTTAAAAAATCAGGCGCTATTCTGCAATTTATGTATGACGAAATTGTTGAAAAAATGCTTGGCTTAATGGACGATAAATCAGCTGCGGCAGTTTATCCCAAATTCTCAGGGGAGGGCTATAAAGCGCACAGGATTGGTGTGGAGAATTTTCATGAAATAAATTCAAGCTCGAATGATGATAAAATTGCATTTGTTGACGGCGGAAATGCTGAAATAATCAGCGCTGCAAATCTTTCATTAAGCCTGGTAAGGGTTGGATATTCCATTTACCGGAGCAATAAAAAAATTTCAGCTAAAAGATTTGAAATTTTTGCATTTACGCAGGCATTAAGCCAAAATAACGAAATATATTATAAAACGTCATTTTTCAGCACGGGGAATTCAATAGAATTAGAAGAGATATCTTTCAGCTCATTTGACAACACCTTAATGCATGGGGTAAACCGGGCAGAAATAGGCGGCGTGGCAAATGCAATAAGAAGGTTTGCGGAATTAAAATTGGCAAAAATTGTTGCCGAGAAGAAAATTGCAGGCATGATTGTTTTGGACGGAAATCTGCAGGCAACAATAACAAATGAAAATAATTATTTAAGCGGATTATACGAATCTTGCATGAAAAATAACATAATTTTAACAGCTTTGAGCAAAACAACTTCATTGTTTGCAGATGACGGCAGCCTGTTAAGCGTTGTTTTAGGCAATATGGGCGCATTTCCAATATGGTTTTATCATCCGGTTGCCGAGATAAATAACCAAAGCCACAAAGCTGAGATGTTTTTTGTGAAATTTCATGAAAAATCAAAGCACATATTCAGGTTTGAGATTTTTAAAAACCAAAAGATAAAAGCAGAAGAAGCAATAAGTGAGCTGGCTTGCAGCTGCATCGACCCGATATTTATCGGCTATCCCTATGGATTGGTGGAGGCGGACAGGATTGCAAGAATAAGCAACAATGAGAAAGAGTCATTGAAGACAATGTTTTTGGTTAAACTGCGAAATAAAAATATTGAAAAATATTTAAGCTCAGTGAATGCGCACGAAATACTGGATAAGATAAGTTTTTGATTATCCCTGCGTCAGTATTATGCTGCCGTTGATTAGCTTTTGGTTTAGTTTTTTATAGAGAATTTTGAAATATATTAATTATATTAATTTATTTAAAAATTGTTAATTTTTAAACAAAGCAAATCCAAGATTTGCGAGTGCTCGAAAATCTGTGATTTTCGACATTTCGAAAACCTAACGGGTTTTCTCTATGTCAAAATTCTCTAAGAGAACTTTGAATGTCCTAAAAAAGCAAAGCTTTTTGGGAATGTCAGAAATGCAATGCATTTCTGAGCACCTCGGAATTTTATCAAAATTCCGTTGCTTGAAAATTTCAAAATTTTCAAGTAAATGGCGAAAATAATGAATTATTCAAAGTTCTCTATATTATTGTTGAGTTTCATTTTTCCTTCTTCTCTTCAGGCTTTGGCGTGCTTTCAGCATCTTCATCACAGACCAGAATTATCACTTTCTTGCCGAGGTATTCCTTTGGAGCATCTATCTTTGCCCCAGTTCCAAATTTGGTAACCCTTCTCTCAAAGAATCCCTTTATGCCCTTTACACTGATTTCATTAGAAACTGTTGCCTTTATCCTTCTCATTGGCGCCAAAATCCCTTTTTATCTTAATATATATAATATATATATTAAGAATATATAAACTTTTCGGTTAAATTTGGCTTTTTTAATCAGAGAATCAAAGGCAAGAATTAATTGGAGGGGCGCACATTTTACCTTAGGAAAGCGCAGGGGTATCTCATGTTTTTTAATTTAAGAATAATTAAAAATGGATTGAAAAGAATTAAAAATTATTGAAAAAAATGGTTGATTTGATGATATTAAACAATAAACTATATAAACACGGCATCCAATAAATTCTTGTTATGTACGACGTAATCACAGTCGGCTCTGCAACAGTTGATGTTTTCGCAAAAACACACTTCTCCGAGCTTATAAAAATAATAGACCCGAAAGGGGAAACTGACTTATTGGCGTTTCCATCTGGTTCAAAGATATTAATAGATGAATTGGAATTTACTACAGGCGGCGGAGGCACAAACACTGCAGTTGCATTGTCAAGGCTCGGGCACAAAGTGGGGTTTATTGGCAAATTAGGCACAGGCACTAACTCTGATTTTATTCATAAAAATCTTGTAAAGGAAAAAATTGACTTGCTATGCTCGCATGGGGTGGGTTATTCAGGCTACTCTGTAATTTTAGATACTTTGGAGCATGACAGGACAATTTTGGTGCATAAAGGCATCAATGACGAGCTGAAGCCAGAAGACATACCTTACAAAAAATTGAAGACAAAGTGGTTTTACTTCGGTGCCATGATGAACGAATCGTTTCACACACTTGAAAAATTAGCAGAGTTTGCCCAGCAAAACAAAATAAAAATAGCCTTCAACCCAAGCACTTATCTTGCGGAGAATGGCAGCAGGTACCTAAGCCATATTATAAGCAGGACAGAGCTGCTTGTGCTGAACAAGGAAGAGGCATGCCTGCTTGTAGGCAATGATTCAATGGGCGGGCTCTTATTGAAGCTTAAAAGTTTAGGCCCGAGAATTGTCGTAATAACAGACGGCAAAAATGAACTGTACGTCGCTGATGAAGATTATATATATAGTGCAAAGCCGCCACCTGTAAAGAGAGTTGACACAACCGGAGCCGGAGATGCATTTGCCTCTTCATTCTTGTCAGGCATTATAAGGAAAAATGATGTAGAGTTCGCAATCAGGCTCGGCATTGCAAATGCACTGTCAGTCATAATGCATTACGGGGCTAAGAACATATTATTGACCTATAACGAAGCGATGAAAGAAATGAAAAAGCTTAAAATAAAAATACATAAGAAAAGAATCAAATAAAATCAGTCAACAGCAACAAAAACATCGCTGCCTTCAACTTTAACTTGATAAGTCTGCACTTTTGCAGTCGGAACAACTGGAGAAACTCCCGTCTTGACATTAAATTTCCAGCCATGCCAAGGGCATGTTACAACATCGCTTTCAAGAAAGCCTTCTCCAAGAGGGCCGCCCCTGTGCAGACATGTATTGCTTATGGCAAAAAACTCCCCGTCCACATTAAACAATGCAACCTCTGTTCCGTTGACATTGACAACTTTATTTTCTCCCGGCTTTAAATCAGATGTATCAGCAACTTTAACGAAATTATCCATAAACACCACCCTGCAAAAAAAGATAAATATGATGTATTTAAAGGTTTTTGTTTATTGATTTAAAGTTTAT
>JAGVXR010000024.1 GCA_018303645.1 Candidatus Woesearchaeota archaeon | reverse complement strand
GTGCCATTGTTAAGCATAAGCAGCGACAGCATTTACCTTCCATTATTGATTTTTGGCTCTTCCGGCTCGTTACTCAACAAAGTTTATTGGGTTGATAAGATGCTTCTTGGCAGCATTATCGGAGGGGTTACAGCTTTATTCGCTTTTTTTATCCACAGTTACATCAAAAAAGCAAAAGGAAAGGTGCTGTTTCCGTTCCAAGGAATTGCGATAACCTTGTTTTTTCTTATTGCATCTAGCTTAATTTTGTATTTGATTTTTGGCTAAAATGGAAAACGAAGTAAAAAATTGGCTGGAAAAGGTTAAGGAGGCAAAGCAAGGGGAAATAGACTTGTCAAGAGACGAGGACTTGAGCATAGCCCTGATGAACCTGATAAGCCTTGAGGAGCATTTTTATTTCACAGCAATGAAGACAGACAACCAAAAGTATCTGGAAATGTTAAATTCTGTAAGAAATTTAAGGAAAAATTTGCTTGGAAGAATAGTCAAAAACCCGCAGGGCGAGGAATGGTGCATAAGCAAGCATCTTCTTGCTGCGAGCATGCGCCTTATTGAGGTTGGGACAAAAGAGCTTTCAAAAGGCAGCGTAAAAGAGGCGAATATGTACTTTACATACGCATTTAATCTTTACTCTCTTTTCTTCGCAATCAATACAAAGATGGTGGACTTTAAAGATATGGAGAACTTTGAAGAAAAAGATGCTAAAAACGGAATTCTTGATAAGTTCTCGGCAATAATCAAAAAAATCGTGGATTGCTGCAAGGAATAACCAAATATGAAGTTAGAAACCTAAAGATTAATATAATAACGTAATTCTATACTCACAGACAAAAATAATTATACAATAGTCGTCCGTTCGTAATATGTCGATAAATCCTAAAAGGATTTTCGAGCATTCGCAAATCTTTGATTTTCGACAAGCAAAAGACATTATTCATTGTCTAAAAACTTGTGTCTTTTGCTATAATCCGAAGATGAAATTACAATTTATTGTGCTGCTAAGCATTGTTGTTGCATTTGTTTACGGATGTTCTTACAAGAGTGATTTGGAGCTAAAGACATACTCTGAAGTGCAGCAGCTCAGCCAAATAAATGCGATTGCAATAAAAACTGGCGAGAAGCCGCCGGATTTCACTGTAGTTACAACTGAAGGAAAGGTTGTTCGGCTTAGCGACTTTGCCAAGCAGAAAAAGCCGGTAATAGTTTATTTTATGGCAACCTGGTGCCCTTATTGCGCCCAGGACTACCAGGCATTATCTAATGTCTATCCAAAGTACGAGAATAATATAAGCTTTATATCGATAAGCTTGGATCTTAGCGAGGACTTGATAAAGCTAAGAGAGTACAAGAAAAGATATACTGAATTAAAAAATACAATGTTCGCGCCCGGACAATATGGGATATTGGTTAATTACAGCGCAACCAAAACAACAAAGAAATTTGCTATTGACAGGAACGGCGCCCTAAAATACATTGCTTTGGGCGCTTTTGACGAAAAGCAGTGGGAAATACTGCTAAATGAAATATTAAAATAAAAGGGCATTTACTTATATTCCTTAGCACAGTGTGAACAGCAGAATTTCATGATTTTTCCCTTAATTTTTTTCGTATAACCGCCTGAATAAATCTTGCAACCGCACGGGCATGCTGTTATTCTTGGCTCTATCGCTATATTGATTAAATCGCCGAATTTGCTGAACATCTGCTTTGTAAAGTTTTTACCATCAGGTGTCAAGTGGTATGTTTTCTTATCCCTTTTCCCGACTTTGTCAAATTTAATCAATTTGTTTTTTCTTAAAGTGCTTAAGAAAGGATAGACATTGCTTGCACTTATCTTCCTTCCTAATTTTTTCTCTAATTCCTTGATTAAATCGTATCCGTGCTTCGAATCAGTTGACAAAAGGCATAATGTATAGAATTTAACCATGTTGTTTATCTTGATTTCTGCCATAATTTGGCTAAAGAGCAAGCATGTATAAATACTTTTCTTTTTTGGATATGTCCAAATACGATATGAATAGAAAAGTTTAAATACTTGCTCATTTTTATATATCAGAAATGGATATATTATGAGGTTATGCAAATGGAGAAAGGAAAGAAAGGAAAAGGCTGCTGCTAAAAACGTTGGAGGTGGTTAATTTGAAAAAGACTTTGTTATATTTTTTAGTTTTGATTTTTAGCATTTCTTTTGTCTATGCCGATGCAGAAGAATTTGCAGAAGCAAAAAAACTGATTGACGCAAAAACGCCGTGCAATCAGCTGACGGAAAACCAGCTTGAAATAATCGGAGATTATCTGATGGAGCAAATCCATCCAGGCGAAGCCCATGAGCTGATGGACAGGATGATGGGCGGGGAAGGCTCTGAAAGCCTGAGATTGGTGCACATTGCAATGGCAAAAAGATTGTACTGTAACGACATAAGCGATTCTGCAAATTATGGCATGATGGGCTACGGAATGATGGGGACTGGCTTAAGGGCAGGAAAAAACTATGGAGGGATGATGAACATGATGGGAGGCAATTTCGGATACGGGATGATGGGAAACTTGGGTTATGGCATGATGGGGCAAAGCTACGGCTACTGGAGTTTTATAAACGTCCTGTCCTTGGTGCTTTTAATCGGGCTTATAATCCTGGTTTACCTGTGGGTTGCAAAGCTTTGGAAGGAAGTTTACAAAAAAGCGAAATAAAGAATATTTAAGTTGAAAAATGAAAAGGCTTGAGGGGAAGGTTGCAGTTGTAACAGGCTCAAACAGGGGCATTGGAAAGGGAATTGCTGTTGCGCTTGCAAAAGAAGGCTGCGGGGTTGTTGTAAACAGCTACAGGGAGGATGAAGAATCCAAAAATACTGTTGAAGAAATAAAAAAGCTTGGGGCTGAAGCAATTTTCATAAAAGCCAATGTTACAAGGGAAATTGATGTAAGGGATTTAATTGAAAAAGCAGTGAAAAAATTCGGGAAGCTGGACATACTGGTAAACAATGCAGGAATTCTTGTCTCGGGCACTGTAACAACTTTAACTGAAAAAGACTGGGACAGGCAGATGGAGGTTAACCTGAAAGGTGTTTTTATATGCTCAAAATATGCAGTACAGCAAATGCTGAAGCAGGGAAAGGGCGGCAGGATAATCAATATAGGCTCAATCGCAGGCTTGGTTGGCTTTCCAGGAATTAGCGCTTACTGCGCCTCAAAAGGCGGCGTTACAGAACTTGCAAGGGAAATGGCGCTTGACTATGCAAAGTACGGCATAACTGTAAATGCAATTGACCCCGGAGTCATTGTAACTGACATGACAAAAGGAATGCTGGATGATGCTGCAACAAGAAAGATGCTGATGGAAAACACCCCAGTTGGAAGGTTCGGGCAGCCGGAGGACATTGGGAATGCGGCTGTATTCCTTGCTCTTGACGAATCAAGCTTTATAACAGGGCACAATCTTGTTGTTGATGGGGGATGGACAGCACGCTGAGGTTCTAGGTGGCTGGATGGAAAACGACAACAGCAAATATGTATTGATTGGCTTGGGAGCCAGTGGGCTGCTTTTGGCTTTCTATTTTATAATTGCTTCCCTGCTTGGAGGCGTTTCTTTTGCGCTTGACAATTTCATCAAGCTATGGTACTGGATGATTCCGCTAGTTGTGGGCTTTGGCATTCAGATAGGGATGTTTTTTTACATTAAAGGAGAAATGCACAAAAAGGCAACCGGGACTGCCGCAGCGTCTACAGGGGCATCTGCAACTTCAATGGTTGCGTGCTGCGCCCATCACATTGCCGACATCGCGCCTTTTTTGGGAATTACGACTCTTGGATTGTTCCTTACAAAATACCAGTCAACTTTTCTTTTAATCGGGATCTCGTCAAATGTGTTGGGAGTCACTTATATGGCAAGCCTTATGAACACCAAAATACCGAAATCAAGAATAAAAATTTTCTTCTATTCATTGCTTGTTTTATCGGTTGTAATTGTTTTTGCATCGTACTACTCAATTTCGGCAAACGGCAATGAGATCAGCCAAAAGCAATTAAATCTGCAAACTTTGGCAAGCGACCAGAATAATGTTGAATTTCAAGTAACTCCGTTAAGCACTTCTGAATTTAAGATTGAAATTAACACACATTCTGTTGATTTAGACTTTGATTTAGTGCAGATTTCAACACTATACGACGATATTGGCAATGCATATAATCCATTAAAATGGGACGGCTCAGAGCCAGGCGGGCATCACAGAAGCGGAGTTTTGAAGTTTCCGCCGATAAATAAAAACGCAAAATCCATTAAGCTTGTTATAAAGGACAGCACAACCATGGATTTCAATTGGAATTTGAAATGAGGTGAAAAATGGCAAAAGACCCAATCTGCGGAATGGATGTTGATGAGAAAAATGCTGAATTTAGCGTTGTAAAGAAAGGAAAGAAATATTATTTTTGCAGCGAAAGTTGTTATGAAGAATTCATGAAAAAATAAAATAAAAGGTGAAAAAATGAAGCAAAACTTAGGCAAAGTTGACAGGGTTTTGAGGTTTGCATTGGCATTTTGGTGGATTGGGCCATTTGCGCCGCAATACAATATTGAATGGGTAAATTGGGCTATATTCGTTGTAGGCTGGATTGCATTAATTGAGAGCTTTTTAGGGTATTGCTGGCTACACAATCTGCTCGGCATAGACAGTAAAAGCCAATAAATTTGCAGATGGTTAAGGAAATCAAAAAATCAGGCAAAAGATATTTTGAATGCAGGGAGTGCAATTTTGTTTACAAAAATGAAGAAATTGCTAAAGAATGCGAGGATTACTGCAAAAAGCACCATTCATGCAACATGGAAATAACAAAATATTCAATACAAATATAAAATGGCAAAAGACGTAATTTGCGGCATGTATGTGGACGAAAGCAAGGCGAAGTTCAAGGCTGAGCAGGATGGTGCAAAGTATTATTTCTGCAGCGGCAACTGCCTTGAAGCCTTCCTAAAGCCTGAGAAAGAAAAAAGAAGCCTGAAGCATTTGATGATTTTCAGCTTGGGCTTTGGGTTATTAACGCTGATTTTTGAATATGTTTATAAAATCTCGTGGCTTGGGATTCCAAACTATATCTGGCTTTTTATCTTGGCAACTCCTGTGCAGTTCATCGGAGGCTGGAGGTTTTACAGGGGAGCTGTTGACGCGATAAAGGCAAAGCAGGCAAACATGGACAGCCTAATTGTTATTGGAACAAGCGCAGCATGGCTATACAGCACAATAGTTGCATTCCAAGGAATTTTATGGCCAACAATATTTCAAGCAACAGGTGCGATAACGGAGGTTTATTTTACAGAATCAGGATTGATTATAGGGTTTATCATGCTTGGCAAGTACCTTGAGCATATTGTCAAAGGAAAGGCGTCACAGGCAATCAGAAAACTTATAGACTTGCAGCCAAAGCTTGCTGCGGTTATAAGAAACAAAAAAGAAATGCAGATTCCTGTTGAGCAGATAAAGGCTGGAGATATTTTTATAGTAAAGCCAGGAGAAAAGATAGCAGTTGATGGAACAGTAATTGAAGGCTATTCCTCGGTTGACCAGTCCATGATTACAGGCGAATCAATACCCGTAAGCAAAAAAATTGGAGAGGAGGTTATAGGCGCTACAATAAACAAAAGCGGATTATTAAAAATTAAGGCAACAAAAGTCGGGGAAGCAACAACCCTTTCGCAGATTGTAAAAATGGTGCAGGAGGCGATTGCCTCACGAGCTCCGATGCAGAAGCTGGCTGATTCAGTTTCTTCGTATTTTGTGCCTGTAGTGATTTTGATTTCGGTCCTGTCTTTTGCTTTCTGGTACTTCATAGCTGGATTGCATTTTCCAATGGCAATGACAATGCTGATTTCTGTGCTGATAATTGCGTGCCCCTGCGCACTGGGCATTGCAACTCCGTCTGCAATAATGATAGGGGCAGGCAAAGGCGCACAAAACGGAATACTTGTCAAAAGCGGCGAATTTTTGGAGAGGACCTACAAGATAACTTCAATTATTTTTGACAAGACTGGAACCTTGACAAAAGGAGAGCCGTCTGTTACAGATATTGTTGGAGTAAGCTCGACTGAAAAAAATGTTTTGGAAATTGCTGCAACAGCTGAAAAGGGCTCAGAGCATCCCCTTGGGCAGGCAATAATAAAGAAAGCTGAAGAAACAAAATTAAAAATTCCAAAAGGGGAGTCTTATCAAACAGTTGCGGGCAAGGGAATCAAATCAAGCTATAATAATGATACTATTCTTGTCGGCAACAGATTATTTATGAAAGACTACAAACTTCCTACAGAAAACATAGAAAATCAAATTCAAAAATTGGAAAATGAAGGCAAGACAGCCGTAATAGTTGCTTACGGCAAAAAGATTATTGGCTTGATTGCAATTGCCGATACTTTAAAGGAGTTTTCAAGAGAGGCTGTGGCAGAGCTTGAAAAGATGGGCAAGGAGGTATGGATGATTACGGGCGACAATGAAAGGACGGCAAAGGCGATTGCCAAGCAGCTTGGCATAGAAAATGTAATGGCAGAGGTTCTGCCGCAGGACAAGGCCAAAAAAGTCAGGGAATTGCAGGAAAAAGGCAAAATTGTGGCTGCTGTTGGAGATGGCATTAACGATGCGCCTATGCTGGCCCAGGCAGATGTGGGCATTGCTGTCGGCGCAGGGACTGACATTGCAAAAGAGACAGGGGGAATTGTATTGATTAAGAATGACTTGAGGGATGTTGTGACTGCGATTGACCTGAGCAGGAGAACTGTAAGCAAGATGAAGCAGAACCTTTTCTGGGCTTTCTTCTACAATGTTGCGCTGATTCCAGTAGCAGCAGGAGCGCTTTACCCTTTTGGGATTGTGCTAAACCCAATCTTTGCTGCAATTGCAATGGCATCAAGCTCGATAACTGTTGTCGGGAATGCTATGCTGCTGAACAGGTACAAGGGGAGAATTGCCTGAGTAGTTATTTTTTGTTTAATTTTGTATATACATATATACAATTTAATGATTTTCATAAAACTGCATTTGTCTCTTCAACAATTCATGATAAGCAGGCATAAAACACATTAAGATGAATGTCAAAAACCACCAGTCAAAGACTGGTGGCATGGTTATATAATGGTAAACATTGCGTGGTTTTGGACATTGCGAAAATCCACGATTTTCGAAACCCTGAAAATTCAATGAATTTTCATGGCTACAAAATTCCACTTATTTGAGGTGGTTTTTGAGCATCGGGAAAATGTTAACATTTTCAAGATCCCAAAAATCTTCGATTTTTGCGACATCCAAATTCCATGCAAAGTTTAGCTATACGTAAACCACTTATGGAACATAAGTGGAATTTTGATGTTTAAAATGGAAAAGAAAAAGTTAACTTTCATTGTAATTGGCTCAATTTTTTTGGCCATATTTCTTTATCTTATTATGCCAAGTAAAATTGAGCAAAAAGGTTTTGAAATTGAAACCTTGGCAAATAATTTGGATACACCATGGGCTATTGATTTTTTGCCTGATGGAAACATGATTTTTACTGAAAGATATGGAAGAGTGAGCATTTTAGAAAATGAAAAAGTTAATGTTGTTGCAAATCTGGATGTAAGTGAAGTAAGCGAGTCTGGATTGCTGGGAATAGCCGTTGACCCTAATTTTGCCAAGAATAAATTTGTATATTTGTATTATACCCATGAAAATGGTAACAGGGTTTCAAGGTTTGTCTTAAATGAAAAGCTGGAAAACGAGCATATTTTGCTTGACAACATTCCTAATGCCAGATTCCATGATGGCGGAAGAATAAAATTAGGACCTGATGGGAAGCTGTACATAACAACAGG
This sequence comes from Candidatus Woesearchaeota archaeon, assembly GCA_018303645.1. Taxonomy (GTDB): domain Archaea; phylum Nanobdellota; class Nanobdellia; order Woesearchaeales; family GW2011-AR4. The sequence goes on along the minus strand of JAGVXR010000024.1, from coordinate 6,397 downwards.
CGACGCAACTATTCCTTCTTCTGCCCAAGACATAAACTCTTTGGCAGGAAAGATATTAAGAATGGATAAGGACGGCAGTATTCCAAAAGACAACCCATTCAATAACTATGTTTATTCTTACGGGCACAGAAATCCGCAGGGATTGGCATGGCACCCTGCAAGCAAGCAGTTATATGCCTCTGAGCACGGGCCGACAAGAAATGATGAAATAAACATGATTGCCAAAGGTGAAAATTATGGCTGGCCAATCGAAGAGTGCGATAAAACAGCAGAGTACGCAAAACCATTAAGGTGTTACTCTGAGTTCACACTTGCGCCTTCTGGAATTGCATTTCATAACAATAATTTGTACATTGCAGGATTGAGAGGCGCACAGCTAAGAAAAATTGTTTTTGGTAAAGATTACAATACAATTCTTCATGAAGAAGAGTTATTCACGGAACTTGGAAGAATCAGGGAAGTTCTTGAGCATGACGGTTATTTGTACATCGCCACAAGCAATAAAGACGGGAGGGGAATTCCCAAACTTAATGATGATAAAATAATTCGCATTAAATTAGCTTAAATCATTGCATAAAATGCTTCAAATAAAAAAACTAGAATCAGGATATGGGAAAATTGCACTGAGCGGAAATAAGGATATTTTGAAAGACAAAAATGCGCAGTGCTCAAATTGCATATATACTCATGGGCAAATATAATTGAGCAATTGTTGCCCATTCGTAATAAGTAAAGGCAATAATCTATGCTCAATTATTTGTTGCCTTTACTATAACACAAAGGTATATAAATAAACATAGTGAACGGGTATATAGAGGAAAACAAAACATTAAAATGATTTCAGGGATACATTTGCAGCCGGAATTAAAGAAGGCATTTGAAGAGATGGGATTTTTGGAGATGACAGATATTCAGATAAAAACAATTCCATTAATCCAGCAGGGCAAGGATGTCATCGGGCAGTCCCAGACAGGCTCCGGCAAGACAATTGCATTCGGGTTTCCAATTCTTGAGAAAGTTAACCATAACAACGGGCTGCAGGCATTGATTCTTGTGCCAACAAGAGAGTTATGCGAGCAGGTTACAACAGAGATGCGGAAATTCTCAAAGCACAAGAGAATGTCAATCATTGCAGTCTATGGCGGAGTTTCAATCAACCCCCAGATTGACAATTTAAGGTACGCTGACATAGTTGTCGGGACTCCTGGAAGAACATTGGACCACCTGCAAAGAGGCACAATCAACCTGAGAAAAGTCAAAATACTTGTTTTGGACGAGGCTGACAAGATGTTTGAGATGGGCTTCATAGAGGATGTAAAAAAGATTATATCGCAAGTGCCGAGGGAAAGGCAGACTCTTCTTTTCAGCGCAACCATTTCTCATCAAGTTCATGATATTGTTAATAATTACATGAAAAATCCTGCAAAAATCAAGGTGCAGTCTTATGTTGGGCAGGAGAAGATGGCGCAGTATTTTTACAATGTGAATTCAAGGGACAAGTTCTCGTTACTGGTCCACATACTTAAGCATGAATCACCTTTGCTTACAATAATATTCTGCGCAACCAGAAGAAGGGTTGATATTGTGAGCAAAAACCTCTACAAGCAGGGCATTCAGTGCCAAGGCTTGCATGGCGGCTTATCGCAAAACAGGAGAAAGCAGGCTATTGATATGTTCCACAATAAAAAGGCAGACATATTGGTCGCAAGCGACGTTGCTGCAAGAGGGCTTGACATAAAAAATGTAAGCCACATTATAAATTATGACATACCAAAAACTTCAAAAGAGTACATCCATAGGATTGGAAGAACCGCAAGGGCAGGAAAGGAAGGCAAAGTCATCTCATTGCTGTCAGAGCAGGACCATGACAATTTCAGGAATGTTATGGGGGACAGGTCATTGGTTATCGAGCAGCTGAAGCTTCCTGAATTCCAGAGAGTGCCGTTTGCAGCGTCGGTAAGAGAGGATCATCCGAGAGCTTATGGAAGGCGTACCGGCTATCACTCCAGCGGCTTTCGCGGGCACAGAAGGAATGAGGAAAGAAGATCTTACTCAGGAGATAGAGACTCACGTTCTGAAGACAGGGGCCCAAGGCAAAGAGATTCTTATTCTGGAGGCAGAGGCACAAGCCACGGAGGGCATTTCCGCAGCCATAGCAGAAGGTTTGGTGTTAATCGCTAATCTGATTTCAAAAGGAATATTCTGAGAATTTTAAAAATTGCCGATAAGGAAAGATATTCAACTAAATCTCAAATCCATACTTGCCGTACATCGGTGTAAATAAAAATTGCCCTAAAAATTCCAACTCTAAATGCCCATCCTTATCTTTTATGCCCCTTACCATCTCCTGCTCGTGCTGGTCACCGACAGGCCCGACTAGAATGCCTTCAGGCTTGAGCTGCTCAATCAATGGCTTTGGAAACTCTTTGCATGCGGCAGTTATTATTATCTTGTCAAAAGGCGCTTCGCTTGGCATGCCCTTTGAGCCGTCTTCCTCGTATACAAAGACATTTTTTATTTTTGCTTTGTTTAGGTTTTGTTTTGCGAAACTCACAAGCTCAGGCACAACTTCTGTTGTTATGACCTTTCCATTTGCACCAACTAGTTTGGCAATTATTGCTGCCTGATATGCGGAGCCTGTGCCAACCTCAAAAACTTTTTCTCCAGATTCAAGCTCCAGAGCATGCGTCATTATCATGACTGTTGTCGGCTGCGATATGGTTTTGCCCCTCAATAAAGGCAAAGGGGAGTCATAGTAGGCTGCATTTATCAGATTTTCCGGAATAAAGTTTTCTCTGTTGACTTCTTCAAATGCCTTCAGCTCTGCCTCTGTAAAGCTGAAATTATCCTTCCAGAATTTTATAAGCTCTGATTTTTGTGGCATATTGGGATTATAATATAAACAGATACTTAAATATTTTTCCTATTATCAACAATCCTCTTTTCTTTAAGTTCAGTTTCCATTCCAAGGCGATGCAGCAATTCCTCCATATCAACTTTTACAATTTCCGGAGTAACTTCTGTTTCAACAATTATCTTATTTTTTAAGCTGCTCTTTAATTTTTCAAAATTTGCATTTTTCTTCGGGGCAATGTAGATGACCAATTCGTCAATCTCGTAAGGGTCGTTGTTCTTCTTTTTGATTTCAACCTGCCATTCTTCAATGTCCTTATGCCCCATCATTATCGAGAAAAAAGCATTGAGGTTGACAAAGCTGCCCTTTATTTTTGTAAGCTTGAATTCCTTGTATTCAGAGCTTCTTTCTATTGCAGGGTCAATCCTTGGCAAAGTTCTTCCGCAATGATGGCATTTTTCATAATACAAGCCTTTTGTCATGTCTCCGGTCTTATATCTTAAAAAAACAGAGCCGCGCCAATCTAAAGAGGTATAAACAATCTCGCCTTTTTCGCCTTCACCAACTCTTTCGCCATTCTTATCAACAATTTCTATAAACTCAAAATCCGGGTAGAGGTGATAGCCACCCCCTTCCTTGCACTCAAGCCATGCGCATTTGCCTTCAGTAAACGCATATGTTGACAAAATTCTTGGAGATTTTGAGCCGATTGCCGTTAAATCTTCCCTTATTTTGTCGCGCAAACCTTGCGGCACCCTTTCACCGCCAAAAACAACCAAGCTTAAGCTGCTGAAATCGCTTTTCTGCTCTTTTGCAGTCCGTATCAAGTGATATAAGTACCCAGGCATTCCTGCCAAGCAGGTTGCTTTCATGCCTTGAAATGATTTTATTATTTTTTCAGTTCCCAAAATCTTACCGCCGCCAGTATGCAAACTTAGCAGATTGGCGCCTTTAGCTGCATAAAATGTCTGCCAGAAGGCAAGATGCGGAGCATAAGGAAAGGCGTTAATGACAACGTCATTGCCCGACATGTTTAGCAGGTTTACCATTCTTCTGCCGCTTTCTTCCAATTTTTGCAAATCGTAAGCTGTGTAAAAGATTGGCGTTGCATTTGTGCTTCTTCCTGTTGTGAAATGAATATGGACTGGCTTGTACCCGTAAAACAATTTATTTTTATTGAATATTATTTTTATTTTATTATATATTGTTGCATATTGCTGAATTAACTTCTTATTGGGCTGCAATACAAAATCTAGAGATTTTTTTGGATATTTTGCGGTAGGCGCAATGTCTTCTTTTGCAGTAAATGGAAGTTTTTTTAAGTCATCGGTTGTTTTAATATTTGAATATTTTATGTTATATTGTTTAAAAATTTTTGAATAAAAAGGATGGTATGGGATTATATTTCTTATAAAATTTCTCAACAGCTTGTCTTGTAATGTTTTAATTTTTTCCGGTTTTAGATATTGGAGTTGATGCCAGCTAGCCATTTTTAAGCATAACATTTTTATAGCATAAAAAGATTGCTATGGAATATGGTGGAGAAAGAGCAAGTCATAGAAGTCTTGAAGAAGGTCTATGACCCAGAGATACAATACGACATATGGAGCCTCGGATTGGTTTACAACATAGATGTGGAGGGAGATAAGGTAAAGATTCTTATGACTTTCACAACCCCGATGTGCCCTTACGGGCCCCAGCTCATGGATGACGTAAGGAGGCAGGTTTCTGCAATTGACGGAGTAGGCGAAGTTGCTATTGAGCTGACATTCACGCCTGTCTGGAACCCTGAAAGGATGACTGAAGAAGCAAAGATTGCCCTGGGGATTTGAATAATGCTAATATTTATATTCTAAAAGTTTTCTCGTTACTTTATGATTGCCGATATTATAGGCTATATTGCCGGACTGGTTATAATCGTAAGCTGGATTCCGCAGGTTGTAAAGTCATATAAGACAAAAAGTGTGAATGACTTATCAATTATGATGGTTATTCTTATCCTTATTGGAACAGTATTATGGATAAGTTATGCATTGCTTGTCAAAGACAAACCCGTATTTGCAGTTAATGTTGTTTTGACAATATTAATATCTTACATTCTTTATTTGAAGATAAAATACGAGAAATAAATGGGCCCAAGAGGAATTAAACCAACTGTTCCGTCATGTCGAAAATCAAAGATTTTTGAGCATCATCGAAAATCGCAAAGCGATTTATCGAGAGTTGAGTGCGGAAACAAGTGCAATCTGCGATTGCACGGATAAATGGGCCCAAGAGGAATTGAACCCCTGCCCTAACCCTGTGAAGGTTATGTCCTGCCACTAGACCATGGGCCCGAAAGAAATTGATAATAATTATTGTTTTATAAAGATTTGTAAAAATTTATTTAAAATTTTTTATTAATTCCATTGGGCTTATTATTCCGGAAAAAAAGAGATAGAGCGCAACTCCTGCAACAAAGATTATGATTATCCAAAACCAGAATGTTGATTTTTCTTTTGATTGCGGCGCAGTTTCCTTGGCTTCTGCCTGAGCAGTCTGCTGTTGCTTAGCAGCTTCTTTTTTTGCTTTGATTTCTTCCTCCCGCTTCTTGTAGTAATCAGCCTCTTCGATTGCTTTCAATGCCTCTGTTCTTTCTATGCCCAGTTTATGCAAGTCTTTTTCAACCTTGTTTAGGTTAGAGCCTTGATTCATCTCATGCGCTGCAAGCTTTACAATGTCATTGTGCTTTAACGGCTTTACTTTCATTTTGCCTTTATGACGCCAGCCAGATAAAGGAGTATAATCCCTGAAACAATCAGCAAGATCAGTACAGGGATGCTTATCAATGCCTTTCTTATGCTTTCTGCTTCCTGGTGTATTTTGTGCTCAAAGGCTGTTATCTCGTGCAGCGCCTGAAGCGCTTCCCTTTGCCTCATGCCCCTTTTTAGAAGATAGTTTTCAATATGCGCCAAAGATAAGCCCTTGTCAAAGGCGTCTTTTCCCCATTTGATCAGGTGTTCGTGAGGCATAAATATGAAGTTGCAATATTATCTTGGTACAATACATTCTTGAGTACTTGAAATTTTTCCATATGGGCATTTCAGTCTAGACAAACAAAGTTTAACATTTATATTTGGCCCTTGTTTTTGGGGTAATCTTTGTTCTGTTGTCCACCAATATCCTTTAGGATGTCCACTACTTTGTATTTGGAGATATATGGTATTATCTATTGGTCCTTCTTTTTCTACAGCATTGACTAAACATTTTTTTATAATAGTACTATCCCGATCTAATTGATATTCCCATTTATAACCAGAAGGAGCAACTTCAAGAAAATTATACATAAATTCTGTAATGTTTCCTTGAACTTCTATTTCAGGTGATTCATAGTTTTCAGGCATGTCCTTTATCTTTTCTTCTTTTTTGCCTTTTTCTTCAACTTCTACTTCCTCTTCATCTTCTGTTTCCTCTTCAAACTCCGCCAACTCAGTGACTTCATCAACGCTTAATCCGGTTCTTTCCGCTATTTCCTGGATTATGGCATTTTTATCGGTTGTGTCT
>JAGVXR010000023.1 GCA_018303645.1 Candidatus Woesearchaeota archaeon | reverse complement strand
TCCATATACAACCACCCATAGATTAGTCAAAAACAATAAAAACCTATTCAATATTGCACAAAAAGGAAATATAAAATTAGTTTCATTGAATCTCAAAGACAGCATAACAAAGAACTATCTTATTTTGTCTGAAAGAAATGAGTCTGATTCTTTTCTTAAAAAGGAGCCTCAATTTAGGGTATTGAAAGAAGAAGTTCCAAAATGGGATTACTCATTAATCCTATTTGGCTCAAGGGCAGAAGGCAAAGGCAGGGAAAAAAGTGATATTGATCTGTGTATCATAAACAAATACGGCAAAAAAAATATAAATTTTTCAAAATTTGAATTATTGTTTAAAGTAGAAATTAACCCAATATACCTATCGAATAAAGAATTTAGATATATGCTAAAGGAACAAGAGCAAAATTTAGCAAAAGAGATTATTAATTAAAAAGCATATAATTTTATATGGAGAAGAATATTTTTGGAGTTTAATCTGGGAAAATGGTATTTGATAAAAATTATTACAAAAATGAGTTTGAAAGGTTATCGAAACTCAAAGGAGAGACGAAGTTTTTCATCAGAAAAAGCAGTGATACATTTAAGATTAAAAGATTCATCAAAAAAGGGACAGATAGTTTTGAATTGGCAAATTACATAAAAAGCTCAAACCAAAATGCTAAAGACTATTGGACAATCACTATATGCTATTACTCAATGCTTTATATGGCTAAAGCTGCTATTTTGAAAAAGGGCTATGAAACAGACGATCACTATTCGACACAAATAGCTTTAGGGCATTTATTAGTTCCAAATGAAATAAAGCAGGTATAGCCCAACCAAGGTTTATACTGAAAGGAGAGTTAAAGAAGTATTTGAGAACGCTAGGAAGTTCGTAGCAAAACTCAGGGTGATTTTAGAAGATAGTTAATTTTACCCACGCATTCTCTTAAAAATTACAGAAAAAAGACGTAACTACGCTAAAACCATATGAGAAGCTACGAGCCAAATTTCCATACAAAGGAAATTCGGGCGGCACGAACAACTAAATCCTCACGAAATCGGGCATCAAAGCCCTCACGAATTGCAGCTTAATTCATATAACAATCGCTTGGCGTTATACGAACTTCCAATCATATCTCCACAATCTTCCCAAAAGGTCCCGGATTTATCACTTTAGTTTTTCCGATTCTGTCCTCTTTCCCAAAGTTTTCATGAAGATGCCCGCAAATCAGCAAATCAATTTTGTTTTTATCAACAAAATGCCTTATTGACTTGTTGCCGCAGTGCCCCTGCATCAGTTTGTCAAGCCTTGTCTTATACGGAGGGGCGTGCGTCACAAGAATTATTTTTTTATCGTGGTGATTTTTAATTATATCTTTGAATTTTTCTTTTGCTGCTTTTTCAAATCCTTTGTCGACTATGGAAAAGCCGCCTCCGCCATAACCTATAAATAAAATGCTGTTTTCGATATAATAGCTTCTATGAATAAAAATGATGTTTTTGAATATTTTTGCGAGTTTTGCAAAAGTGGGGCTGTCTTCGTGGTTGCCGTGAATCATTATTATTTTTTTGTTTAGTTTATTCAGTCTTCTAACCAAACCAACAATACCGCGCTCAAAAATAGATATGTCGCCAGCGCAAACCAGCAAATCCGGATTCTGGTGTTTGGCTTTGATTTCAATTCTTTTTAATGCTGTTAAAGAGCCGTGAATGTCCGTAAAAGCCAGTATTTTCATAATGCTGGGAAATAAAGCCTGTATTTAAAGGTAATTGTTACTACTAATAAAGTAAGAAAATGGAAAGGTTTATAAATGATGAGGTAATTAAGAGCAATATAATGACTGCTAGTTATAGGCATAGGTATCTATCGGATGTTAAATTAAAAGACGGGAAGTTAGAATTGCCTAGTTCAGTAAGCCGCTTATATCCAGATAGTAGAGTCTATTCTTTAGATAAATGTGCTTTTGATGGGTATAATTTTTTGTTCATTTTTCCAAAAAGACAATTAACTCGGGGGGAAATGCCTAAAGATAGTATCGTTTCTTTGGTGTGTGAATCAGAAGACTTAGGAGTAGTAATCAATTCTGATGGCAATCCTAAAATTGAATTGCCTGTATCGTTTTTGCATCATATTGGGTTATTGAGAAATGACTCTTGGGTTAGAGTTTTAGTCAATTTAAATGGGCAAATTATTGCATGGAACCCTCAAAATTTTAAATGGCAATATGCTGCTCGTGGAAATCCTCCAGAACAGTAAGATTTATGATTCACCCAACACTATAATAATCCTCCAGCACAATCTTGTCAACGTTCTCTAAATTCCTTACAACATACAGTCTTCCTTCCCCCAGCTCAACTATTTTCTCAGCAAGCTTTTTTCCTTTTTCATCAAGATTTATCCCAATAAGCGAGATTGTTATGCCCTTGCTTCTTGCAATCGAAGCCTCTTCCAAAGTCGCTTTTTCAGGCTCTTCCCCTTTTGTCGGCAGTGCATCAGTTATCAGAATCAAATGCTTTGTTATGCCTTCGCTTGGGAACAATTCAATTGCTTTCTGCAATGTTGAGACAATATCTGTTTCTTTTGACGCCCTTATCCTTGTAATCTCCTTCAAAAGCCTTGTAAAGTCAACTGTAGGCTCTATAATCTCTTTTACTTCAGAGCCAAACACTATCAGCCCAACCTTGTCCTTTTCATTTATGGCCTTGTATGCAAGCGCTATTCCAGCCCTTTTGCATGCATCAATCTTTTTTCCTTTCATCGAGCCGGATGCGTCAAGCGCATAGACAATGTAGGTCTGCCCCTTGCTCTGCTTTTCATGCACCTGCAAATCCTTGCTTCCAAAATAAGAATGCCCTCTTCTTATTGAGAGCTTCAGCGATTTTTTCAGCGCAATGTCGCGATACCTGTCGCCTTTCTTGTAGAGCCTTGAATCTTCCTTCTCGCCGTATATAAACTGCTTTTTGCCTGCCCTCTCGCCTATAATTCCTTTTGGAACTATCTTGTCAAGCTCCTCAAAATACAAAACCAGAGAAGCCAGCTCAATCCCTTTCTCAGCCAAGGAATTGTCTTTTTGCAAAAAGCCTTCTTCCTTAAGCTCCCCTATCTTCTGCTGTATTTTTTCCTTTAATTCTTTCTGAAACTCAGGAATGCCTATGTTTTTCTTCACATAATCGGGCTCATACCCTGAAACAAGCCTTATTATGGACTCTCCAAAAATCTGCTTTGCAATCGTATAGCTTTTGACTAACTGCTCGAACATCAGGTCAGGAGAAAAAGAAGACATGCCCTGGCTTATTGCATCGCTTATGAGTTTTCCGCTGTCAATGATTTTCTTGTCATTTTCAAGAACAGAGTGCATGAACTTGTCCTCAAGCTGCTGGAATGCAAGTTTTCCTGTGAGTTCCTCTGCTTTGCTCAGCTCTTTAAGCTCAAGCTTCTCGCTACCGGTAATCACTTGTTTCTTGCTCTAAATGGTTCTGCCATTTGGTAGCTTCCATATTCTTGTGGAACTGCTCCTTGATGTAATCTTCTACGCTCTGCAAATACCTCACGCTTGGCTTCAGCCTTATCCTGTGCGACAAAACAGAAATGACCACGTCCTTAACATCTTCGAACTGAACATTTTTTCTGCCTTTGAGCAGCGCATTTGACTGCGCTCTTTCATACAAGCCAATTGACGCCCTTACGCTCGGCTTTTTCTCAAGCTTTTCATCCTGCCTGAGCAGTCTCACAAAATAAACAATTAGTGTAAGCATCTCATCGCTTACATTTGCAAGCTTATCCCCTTTGGTTGTGACAATCTGCTTCTCAGTATCTATAGACTCCGGATAATCCATGTAAATGACATCAAACCTGTCAAGCAGTACATCGCTTAGCTTTTCAGTTGACGTGTCCTCTGGATTCATTGTGCTTATGAATATGAGATTAACATCAAAATCAACATCATAAGAGCCTATTGTAGCCTTTCTCTCCTCAAGAACCTGCAATAATGCATTCTGCAGCTTTTCCGGGCACCTGTTTAATTCATCAAAAAACAAAATGCCGTTGTTGGCTTTGAAGATTTTTCCTGGGGTAAAAGCTTCCAGGCTCAAAGGCCCGAATTTAAGCGCTTTTATTGGGTCAATGTCGCCAAGCAAGTCTTCCACAGTCAAATCCGGCGAGCCTTGAATTCTTATGAAGCGCTTGATGCCTTGTAATTTGACAACTTTATGCTTTTTATCCTGTTTGCAGGACGGGCAGATTGGCTCGTTTGGAGTGCAATGATAAGAGCACCCTTCAACAACATCAATGTCCGGCAAAAGCTTTGCAATGTTTTTTGCCAATGTTGTCTTGCCGATTCCAGGCGCTCCAACTATTATGATGTGCCTGTTCATGAGCAAGGCTGACTTGACGCCGCGCTTTGCATCCTCCTGCCCGAGTATGTCTGTTAACGGGTCTTTATTCTTCAAAAATAGTTCTTTTAATTGTTCGCTTAGCATTTTAAAAGCATAGAAATAAGGGCATTTTGTTTATAAAAGTATTGTTAAAACAACCTCACTACCCAAACAGCAGCCCCGGCCACAAAAGGCACAACTAGGTTATCATCAACCTGCTGCATGCCTGCATTTATTTCTGCTGATTCTGCAATCATCGCAGCCAAAGAAGCAAAAAAAGCCTCGTGCCATGGCAAAAACACAAAAGCGCCTATAAAGCCCGCAATAAACCCAGCAATTGTTCCTTCAAGAAATTTTGTCTTTGACAACGGATGCTTTATTTTACCGTAATGAAGCCCGTAGAGGTGCGAAACTGAGTCGCCTAATGCCAAAACCATGATGGAAGCCATTGCTATGTCTTTTGGGAATATCATTAATGAAACAAGCACGCCTATAAAGTAAAAAATTGTTCCTTTTCCCGGGAATCTTTTCAATTCTTCACTGCGTTCTAATTTTTGCAGCAATTGGTAGATTACCGGAATTTTTATTTTTTTGCTTAAATATGAAAGCAAAAACCCCAGGATTATGATCCCCAGAATATCCGCATATCTTATAGTTATACCAAGGACTGTTATGTCATAGCCCAGAATTCCGTACATCAATGATAAGACAATTCCAATGCCTAGAAAAATATGGAAAAGCTGCCTGTCCCATTCAAACTTATTTACTTCCGACATAATTTGCCTTTTTCATAATATTCCAATAAAAAAATGCCTGTAAAATACCCGAATAATGCGCCAAAAACAACATCGCTCAGAAAATGAAATCCAAAATATATTCTTGTAAACCCTACCAAGAATGCAAACCCAATCCACAAATTTTTCTGCTTTGGCAGGAATCTGATTAAAGCCGGCAATAGGGAAAAAACAGCCATTGCATGCATGCTTGGAAAAGAATAATTTATTATGGTTATGAATGGGTATGCAAATGCTTCAATAGGCCTTTGCCTTAATACTATCAATTTTATAACAAATGCAAGAATAACAGAAGCAATAAAGGTAAGCCATGCCAAATATACCGATTTTTTGTTTTTATTGTAGAGGATGATTGATGGTATTATCAGCATGACCAAAACAGCAACGCCAAAATTTGTCATTACACCGAAGATAATATCAAAAAATGCAAATCTAAAATCCTTAAAAAAAAGGTTTATCTGCCTGTCAAAAATGTAGGATATTAAAAAAAGCAAAATTCCTGCTATTAACAGCCGGATGCCTTTATTTTTTTCCATTATGCAATATCGTGATTTATGGTTTTATTTGAGATTATCTTATTTGGCCAAATCCTGCAGTTTTTCACAGCAACATTTTCCGCCTTTACGTTATCGGCTATTACAGAGCCCGATATTTTGCCGCCAAAATGCACATTTTCCCCGATAACAGAGTCTTCAACAATTGAATCTTTATAGATTGTTGTTTTATCCATTATTAATGAATTTTTGATATTTCCGTATATGCTGCAATTGTCTCCAATGCTTGAATTTTCCACTTTGCCGTGTATTCTTGAGTTTTTTCCCACAATGCTTTTATTTTTCCTTAAAGCAATGTCTGCCCTCAATAAGTCCATGGCATATACTATCGGAAGCCACTGCCTTGACTTAATGCAATATACCTTTTCAGTCTTGGATAATTCCATTATAGCATCTGTAAGCTCGTATTCATTTCTCTTTGATTTTTTTAATTTTTTAAGCACTGAAAATATTTTTTTATCCAGCTTGTACAAGCCCGTATTTACAAGATTTGAAATGAATTTTTGCGGCTTTTCTATTAAGTCGGCAAGAACGCGGTTTTTCTCTACTATAACTCCAAATAATTTTGGATTTTTAACTTTAGTGGCTAAGATTGAATATTTATTTTTTATAATATTTTCAAAATCGCTTTTAGAGTAAATGTCATCGCCATGCAAAGAAATAAAACTTCCTTTGATGTGCTTTTCCGCCATTAAAAGCGCATTTCCGGTTCCTAATTGCCTTTTCTGCATAACATATCTTATTTTTAGGTTATGGTATCTGTTTCCGATATGCTTTTTGATCAAATCTTGCTTGTAGCCAACTATGACTATAGCCTCGTCCGCAATACCGCTTAAATTGTCTAGATTGTGCTCAAGCAGGGTCTTGTTTGCAGCCTTGAGTAGCGGCTTCGGCCTTGTGAGTGTCAACGGATAAGTTCTTGTTGATTTCCCCGCTGCCAGTATTACTGCTTGCATTTTAAAGGGCATTGATTTTTATGGATTTGCATCTTTCCCTGACAAATTCATTTTTCATTAGATTTTTCATCAGATCTTCAGGTTTTATGAACTCTCTTCGCTCAATGGCGAAAATTTTGCCGTTTTTTACAAATGTTTTTTTATGCATTTTCTTGAAATTATCGGCGTGCTGTATTATTTTAACCGGAGGGCCTTCAATTTGGACAGTTCTTGGCAGCGGCTTTTTATCAAGCAGAAAATACATGATAGCATCATTCTTTTTGTCCCATTCCCAGTCGCTTCTTATTGCCTTGAAGTCGTGCTTTTTCATGCCTGCAAATAAAAACTCGTAGATTTTCAGCAATTTGGCCCCTATAACATCTATTTTGCCGCCCAGCGGCTTTGCCTTTATGATTATCAATTTGTTATTTTTTGATTTTTGCTTCAAAAATGACCTCATTAAATCTTTTTTTTGGAAAAACTCTTTCGAAGGGCTTCTCAGGAATTCTTTCGCAGCACTTTTAAAAGCTTCAAATTTTTCCGTGCTTAAAGCTGCTGCCGCATTCCTGTCTTTCTGCACAGGATCTATAACAATTAGCGGGGAAACGAGCTTTGAGGTGTTGACCAGCTTGAACACGTCTTTGCCCTTGTAATATCTCCCTGCATCAATTACAACTTTGCTGTCCCATTTTGCGGCATTTCTTATCAGATTCAGAAAAGAGCCGTAATAAACAGCCAGAATCTCGCATATGTAGCCTGAAAAGCCCCTTATGTAGCTTTCAGCGCCGTAGACATTCTGCGCCTGGCAGAACTGCTTTGCCAGTTTCATCTCGTTAGCCAGCCTTTTGTGGCTTAACACCCATTTCGAGTGCAAAGGGCTTACATCGGTTATATTCTTGGCCTGCTCAGCCTTACTGATTTTCAGGATTGGAACAATTTCAAATGTAAAATTATTTTGCCTTATCTGGAAATAGTCCCTTGAGCCGTGCAGCCTTACAATATTTTTGAACCTTTTTTTCAGTATTTTTTCTAGAACGTCCGATAATTTATCGCTCTTATCCTTAAACTTGCTGTAATCGAACAAGACAAAGATATCGGCATCAAATGTCCTGAGCCACGTGCTTTTTGCGCCGGAGCCGCCAAGGATTGCTTTTATTTGCCTTTGATTGTGATTTATTCTTTTTATTATGATGCTTAGCTTATCAAATATCTCTTTCTCGTATCCTTTGTCCGGCTGGATATCCTTTAATACATCTTCAAGTATTTTCCTTGTATTTTTCATGAATAGAAAATCAATTTAATTGCTATAAAAAAGTTTGGGTTTTGTCAAGAACCACCAGTCATAGACTGGTGGAATGAAGCGTTAGCTTCTGTATCAGCAAAAGACAGGTGGTTCTTGAGCATGATCGGAAATTTTGCACATTTGCAAAGTAACATGGCTTCCAGCCACTAGTCGTAGACTAGTGGAAAATTTCCGACATTTTATTGGCTGCCGTTGTTCTCTTTAGCAACTTTAACGGCGCTAACTATCTTGTCATTTCCTTCCAGCTTCATTATCCTTACCCCCTGGGTATTCCTTCCAATCACTGAAACGTCGCTTGCAGGCACCCTTATCACAATTCCGTCCCTGCTTATAAAGATGATATCATCGTCATCTGTTACAGGGCATATTGAAACAACCTTGCCGTTTCTTTCGCTGCATTGTATGTTTATGACACCCAAGCCGCCCCTGCTGATAAGCCTGTAATCGGATATTGAAGTTCTCTTGCCATAGCCGTTTTCTGTTACGCTGAGCAATGTTTTCTTATCAGACGCCACAACCATTCCAACTAATTCATCATTGTCCTTCAGGCTGATTCCCCTTACTCCCTGCGCAGACCTTCCGGTAGGCCTTACATCCCTTTCCTCGAACCTGACTGCCAGCCCGTTTTTAGTGGCTAAAATAATCTGCTGGCTGCCGTCTGTCAGCTCTACATTAATCAGTTCATCCCCTGACTCAAGGGTGATTGCAACAATTCCGTGCCTTCTGGGGTTGCTGTATGCCATAAGCTCGGTTTTTTTAACAGTGCCTTTTTTTGTTGCCATGATTAGGTAGCTTTGGCTGTCAAATTTCTTCACCGGCACAAAAGCGGTGATGGTATCACCATTCTGAAGCTCAAGAAGGTTTACAATCGCCTTGCCTCTGGCCTGCCTGCTAGCCTCTGGTATGCTGTAGAC
Source organism: Candidatus Woesearchaeota archaeon (assembly GCA_018303645.1). Classification (GTDB taxonomy): domain Archaea; phylum Nanobdellota; class Nanobdellia; order Woesearchaeales; family GW2011-AR4. Next base: position 6,224 of record JAGVXR010000023.1, on the reverse strand, counting down.
CTTGAGCCAGTAAACCTTTCCCTTATTTGTGAAAAACAGGATATAGGAATGGGTGCTTGCAATGAAGATGTCCTTGACGATATCCTCATCCTTTATAGTTGTTGCGACAATCCCTTTCCCGCCGCGGTGCTGGAGCTTGTAAGTCTGCAGAGGCAGCCTCTTGATGTATCCTGAGTTGGTTATGGTGATTGCCATCTCCTCTTCCTTTATCATGTCTTCTGTCTCAATTTCGATATTTTCAGCGTCCATAATCTGCGTCCTTCTTGTATCATTGTACTTTCCTTTCAGTTCACCCAGTTCTTTTTTAATTATGTCGAGTATTTTCTGCGGGCTTGACAATATTGATTCAAGCTCTTCTATAAGATTGAGCAGGCCTGCATGCTCCTGCCTTATTTTTTCCTGCTCCAGAGACGTCAATCTTTGCAGGCGCATTTCCAGGATTGCAATTGCCTGCTCGCTTGTAAGGCTGAAATTTGCCGTTAAGGCTTGTTTTGCAGCGTCTATAGACTTGCTTTCCTTAATCAGTTTGATTATGCTGTTTATGTTTGTAAGAGCTACTATCAATCCTTCAAGGATATGCGCCCTTGTCTGCGCCTTGTTCAGGTCAAACAAAGTCCTTTTTCTGACAACCTCTTTTCTGTGCTCTATGTAATAATGAATTATCTGCTTGATGTTCAGGACTTTCGGCTCATTGTTTATGAGTGCCAGCATTATTATGCCAAAAGTGGTTTGCATCCTTGTGTGCTGGAACAATTGGTTGAGGACAACGTTTGAGTCGGTATCTTTCTTTAGTTCTATAACTATCCTTATGCCATCCCTGTTGCTTTCGTCCCTTAAATCAGAAATTCCTATGATTTTTTTGTCCCTTACCAGATCCGCCATTTCTTCAAGAAGCTCTGATTTGTTTAGCATGAACGGTATCTCACTTACAATAATCGCAGTTTTATTTTTAATGTGCTCTGTGTTTGTTTTTGCCCTTAACAGTATTTTTCCTCTCCCGGTTGAATAAGCCTCTTTTATGCCGCTTCTGCCGCAGATTAAAGCCCCTGTCGGAAAATCCGGTCCCTGGATGATTCCCATGATTTCTTCTATGCTTATGTCGGGGTTGCCTATCTGCAGGGTTATAGCATCTATTACCTCTCCAATGTTGTGCGGCGGAATGTTTGTCGCCATGCCGACTGCAATTCCAGAGCTGCCGTTAATGAGCAGGTTTGGCAGTTTAGAAGGCAGAACTATTGGCTCTGTTGTGCTATTGTCAAAATTTGGCGTAAACTTTACTGTTCTTTTGTCTATGTCCTCTAGCATTTCTTCTGCAAGCTTTGTCAAGCGGCATTCTGTATAACGCATAGCTGCTGCAGGGTCCCCATCAACGCTGCCGAAATTGCCCTGCCCGTCAACAAGAGGGTATCTCATTGAGAAGTCCTGGGCTAAACGCACAAGAGTATCGTAAATGGCGGAATCAGAATGCGGATGAAAACGAGCCATGCAATTTCCCACCACATTGGCGGATTTTTTGAATGGCTTATCGTGAGTTAGCCCTATCTCCCACATTGTGTATAAAACACGCCTATGGACTGGTTTCAAGCCATCACGAACATCGGGAAGAGCCCTTCCAACAATCACGCTCATAGAGTAATCTAAATAACTCTTTTTCATCTCATCCTGGATGATTCTGGGTATTATTCTTGTCCCTAATTTTTGCCCTGTTTCTTCAGTCATTTTTGTGAGAATTTCAAAACCACTTTACCGTCTATAAAGTGGTGTATTTTACGCTTTATAAGAGTTATGTTTTTGATTTATTTTCAATATTGAAAATTTCTATATGGAAAGAAATATTAAGCCTTCTTGATAATTGACTTATTGACAGAGAAGCTATGATTGCAGTAAACGCATTTCTTCTTTTTGCCAGCCAGGTAAATATCCTTGCTCTGGTACTTCATCCTGTTCTTGCATTTCGGGCATTGAAGAAGGAACATTTTTGTTGAATGCTTTGTATTTTATTATTATTGAATTTTTATTTTTAATGTTTTTATGTTGAAATTATTTATTGACTCTCTTTATTTTCTTCCTTATTTTCCTGCTTTATGCCAAGCATCTCCTGCACTTTTTCATCTGCTTTTGCCTCCATCTCGGGAGTCACTTTGATTCCATGGCTTTTTCTTGGCTTTTTTGCTTGTTTTTGGGTTTTTTCTGGTTCAAATATCTGGCTTGTTTTTTCTGCTACGGGTGTCAGCACTTGTTCAGTATCCCGTTTTATTTGTTTTTTTGGCGCTGTTTTTTGGGCTTCATCTTCAATCACTTCCATGTCGCCGATTTTCTCCTTTTCAACAACCAGATTCCCTTCATTCTCAAATTCCTCTGATACAATATCTTTTGGCCTTGCCTCATAAGCATCAAGCGGGACTTCAAATTCCTCCCCGGACTTGTCTAAAGATTCTATTTCCTGCCTTATCCTCTCGTCTTCTTTTTTCAGATCTTCTGCTTTCCTTCTCTGATCTTCCTTGATGTCCTCTACTTCCTGCTCCTTTTCTTTTATCGCTCTTGCTATGCTGTCAAAGTCCTTGAACTGCTCTTTCAGCTTTTCCTCTGTCAGGTCAAAATACCTGAAGAATTTTTCAGTCAGCTTAATCAGGTTTGTTCTGCCGTGCTTCTGCCTGGATATATAGCCGGACTTTTCAAGCTCGGCAAGATGGTCATATGCCTTGTTTGTCCTGAGCTTAATCAAGTCTGACTGCAGGATTGGGTATTTAAACGCAATTACTGCAAGCGTCTCAAGCATGGTTCTTGAAAGCTCCGTCTCTGTGACTATCTTCCTCACCATGGGTATGAAATGGTCCCTCACAGTGAACTTCCAGAAATCGCCTTCCTCGACAAGCATTAAAGATGACTGCTTTTCATCGTATTCCTTTTGCAGCTCTTTAAGGGAGTTAAGGACATCATCCTTTATGGAGCGGCTGAGCTTGCTTATCTCGTCCAGGCTCATCCTGTGCCCTGTAGAAAAGATGATTGCTTCTACCTTGCTTTTAACGCTGGGTTTTTTGAGCTCTGCCATCATGCCAATACATACAATTCATTCTCTTTTTTGATTTTATTTTCCTTAAGCATTCCATCAACAAAGATTTCAAGCTCTTTTTTATCAACTCCTGTGATATGGGAGAGCTGCTCTAGCGAGAGTTTGCTTACCTTCAGGCATATCATTATTGCATTATGGAGTACCGCGTTCATATTGTGCCTCAAAAAATCGTTCTCAGCTTTCATATTTTTTACAGCCATGTCAACGCTGTGCAGCCTTGCCTGCAAGTCATTTAGAAAGTTGGAGAGTTCTGAATTTGCCATAATCAAATGCTCTGGCTTGACAACCTCAATGGAAGATGGCATGTACTCAAAGCAGAAGCTTATCAGCTTTTTCGTGCCTTTTATAACAATTTCAAGCTCAACAAACTTGCTCCATAGCTTGCCTTGCTCTTTTGCATCTGAATAATCTTCGTTCAACACTACAAGATCTGAATCCTCCTTTATATGGTCTATATACTCCTTTATTGCGTTTTCCACATGCTCCTTAGGCTTGCCTAAAACCTCTATGATAGTCCTGCACCTTATATGCGCATGCTCGCCCTGTTTTTCAGATTCAACCATAGCTTGTTTGAAATATAAAGTGTTTATAAAGGTTTTCAAGATATTATTTGCGGGGCTGTGCTACCTTTTCCATATCAGGACAATATTCAGCAGAATTGACAGCGCCAAAAGAAAAACCATTATCAGGCTTTTTGCCTTTTCGCTGCTTGATATATAAATATTTTCAGTATTTTTTACTGCATTTGCCGTTGCCAATGGTATTGCCTGATTTTTTGGATTCTTATTGGTTGATTGTATTGTTATATCTTCATCTTGTATTGGTTTTGCAGCTTTTTGCATTGGATTTGGTGTTGCTTGTTTTGTTTCAGCCTGCTTATTTATTTCATTATTTGCCGTATCCTTATTTTCCGCTTCAATATCTTCGCTCTTGCTTTTTGATGCTGTTGTTTCTTCTTTTTCGCCTTCTATGGTGATTTTCTTTGTGTCCTTGTTGTTTTCCATGTCTGAGTCATCGCACTCAACTTCAATCATGGCTTTTATTTCATATTCCCCTGGTTTCAGGTTTGGCGAGTACTCGCTTGATGTTTTTTGCCTTGAAATTGAAGCTGATGTCCAAGGCTTGTAGCTTTTTATTGTTTTGCCATCGGATTTTATTTCAGCGGTTCCTGTTATATTTGTGGATTTGCCATCTATTTTGGTTGCCATCATGCGCCACTTGAAGTCCTCTTTTTTGAATTCCTCGCCATCCGCCATGATTTCAACCCTGTAGTCGCAAGTCTGCGCAAAAGAGGCATTGGAAAGCATCAGCGCCAGTAAGATTATGATAAATATGCCTTTCATCGCCATTGCTTGCAGCTAAATCTTATTTAATCTTTGTGGAATATGAGTTTAATCCCATTACCATTTAGCAATGCTAACAAAAATTTTAATAAGAACGGCTTTGTATGTTGTACAGGGTGTAATGTGGTGGGATTTTTAAAGTTCTTGAAGAGGGAGAGGAAAGAGGATGCTTTGGAAGACTTAGACATGCCTCCTGCGCCCCCTCCATTGGAAGGTTTTGAAGAGGGCAGCCTCCCGGAGCTTCCTGGTTTTCCTGAAGAAGATATTCCTGCAAAAGATATGGAAATGCCAGAGCCAAAATTTGAGTTTCCTGAAAAAGAGGGATTGCCTGAGCTGAATGAGCCATTTCCTGATTTCAAGTTCCCGGAAATGGAGGAAACGCCAGTTCAAATTGCTCCTGTCAGAGCGCCTCCTGTTACTGAGCCGCAAGCCCAGCCAATGCCAGAGGAAGAGCCTGCTGCGAAAATGCCAGAGCCTGAAGCCATGCCGAAAATTGGGGGAAGGCTTTTTGCGCATGCCCGGGATTTTGCGAGGGAAAGGCCTGCTGCAAGGACAATTTATGTCAAGGTTGACAGGTTCAAGGCAATCCTTGGCAGCATCAGCATGGTAAGAAGCGATTTAAGGAAATCAGAGGGGGCTTTAATGAAGCTTGAAAGCATAAAAAACTCAAAAGACAGGACATTTGACAAGTTCAAGGCTTCCCTTGAGGACCTTCAGAAAAAGCTCATTTTCGTTGATAAAACTTTGTTTAAAGGTGATTAAAATGAAAGAGCAAAGGGGAATGCCTGTATTTGTAAAAGTTGACGAGTACAAGGAGATTCTGGATGTTTTGGACATGATAAAGGGAAAGATGAAAGAGATAAGGGACACATTGGGCAGCATAAACTCATTGCGGAATGATGAGGATGCTGAGCTTGCGATGTGGAACAACACAATAAGCGAGATTGAGAAGAAGATAGAAAGCATAGACCGGATAATGTTCGAGCCGGAGCAGACTTGGTAAGCATGAAAAAGCAGCAGAGCGAGGAGCTTTTTTTTGTTCAGGTAAAGGATCCCAGTGAAATCAGGAGGAATATACTCGAGATTCTGAAGGAGATAGTAGAGGTGCTGCAAAAATTTGAGAAATTCAGGCATATAAGGCACCAAAAGCTTGAAAAGATAAACCATTTGAGGATGCAGCTGAGGCAGGCAAACAAGATAATGAGCAGCTTAAGGCTCAAGCTGCCGCAGACAAACCTGAGGGCTGCCGTTGTGAGGGAAGCTCCAAAACTGCCTAAAAAGCCTGCGCATAAGAATGGCAGAAAAAGGGCTGAAGAAAAGGAAAAGGCGCAGAAAAAAGCTCCGACAGAGCTTGAAAGGCTTGAGTCGGAATTAAGCGCGATTGAAAGCAAATTGAAAAGTCTGGCATAGAAGATTTTATTATTTATTCTAGATTTCCTTAATTTAATCCGTCGCCTTCGGCAACATAATTTACACTCAGCAAAAATTCTGTTGCCATTGAATTTTTGCCTCGGATTTATTCAATGAATGGGCGAGGTTTCGCGATGTGGCAAAACAGCGAAACCGAGCACTAGAATTTGCCGAAGGCAGATTAAAATTATATTGTATGTTTGATAACAAACTTTTTCAGCAATCTTTTTAAATGAATTTCTTATACATTACTTTGCGGGCAGCGCGAAAACGATTTTTCGCTGGTCCGCTCATTACATTCGCGGGGATGCCGGAGCGGCCAAACGGGATAGAGTTTGGCAAGGATGCTAGACGTCCACACTCAAGTTTGGTAAAGTAACGAAGCCCAAAAGGCTGAT